>DASZJM010000041.1:0-20794 GCA_035948165.1 Candidatus Methylomirabilota bacterium | reverse complement strand
GCCGGAGACCTGGTCGCCACCGGGCACACGCTGCACGCCTGCTGGAACCCGGCCACCGCCCAGATGATTCCCATTCCCGACTGGCTGAAGGAGATCATGCCCGATGCCGACCTCGACCCCGTCACGGCCCGACGCTGACCGGCAGCCCCGCCCGATCGCCGACATCGCCCGCGACTTGGGCCTCGCCGACGAGGAGTGGATCCCCTACGGCCGGGACAAGGCCAAGGTGCTCGTGTCCGCCCTCGCGGCCCGCGCCGGGCGGCCGGACGGCAAGCTGGTGGTGGTCTCCTCGATCACCCCCACGCCGGCGGGCGACGGCAAGACGACGATGACGATCGGGCTCGGCCAGGCCCTGTGGCGGACGGGCGCGCGCCCGGTCATCGCGCTCCGGGAGCCGTCGATCGGGCCCACCCTCGGCATGAAGGGCGGCGGCACCGGCGGGGGGAAGTCGCAGGTGGTGCCGATGGACGAGATCAACCTGCACTTCACGGGCGACTTCCACGCGATCACCTCGGCGCACAATCTCCTGGCCGCCGCGCTCGACAACCACGTGCACCACGGCAACCCACTCGGCATCGACGTCCGCCAGGTGGCCTGGAAGCGCATCCTCGACGTCAACGACCGCGCGCTTCGCAACGTCGTCGTGGGCCTCGGGGGGCGGATGGACGGGGTGCCGCGCGAGGGCGGGTTCCTGATCACCTCGGCGTCCGAGATCATGGCCGCGCTCTGCCTGGCCGAGGACCTGATGGATCTCAAGCAGCGCCTCGGCCGCATGCTGGTGGCGCTCACCGCCGACGGTAAGCCGGTGACCGCCGACGCGCTCGGGGTCACCGGGGCCATGACCGCGCTGCTGCGCGACGCGATCCACCCGAACCTGGTGCAGACCATGGAGGGCACGCCCGCGCTCGTGCACGGGGGCCCGTTCGCCAACATCGCGCACGGCTGCAACTCGGTGCTCGCGACGCGGCTGGCCCTGAAGCTCGGCGACATCTGCCTCACCGAGGCCGGGTTCGCCACCGACCTCGGGGCCGAGAAGTTCTTCGACATCAAGTGCCGCCTGGCCGGCCTCCGGCCCGACGCGGCCATGATCGTGGCCACCGCGCGGGCGCTCAAGTACCACGGGGGCATCCCGGTGCCGGAGCTGGACCGCGAGAACGTGGCCGCGCTCACCGCCGGGCTCGACAACCTCGAGGCCCACGTGGAGGCGGTGCGGCAGTTCAAGGTGCCGGTGCTGATCGGGCTGAACCGCTATCCGTCCGACACCGAGCGGGAGTACGAGGTGGTGCGGGAGCGCTGCCGCCGGCTGGGCGTCGAGGTCCACGTGGCCGACGTGTTCGGCCGGGGCGGGGAGGGCGGGCTCGAGCTCGCCCGCGGGCTCCAGAAGCTCCTCGCCACCGAGCGCTCCGGGTTCCAGCCCCTCTACGCGCTCGACGACCCCATCACCGTGAAGCTCGACACCATCGCGCGGCGGATCTACGGGGCGGACGGGGTGGAATATCCCAAGCGGGTGGAGCGTCAGATCGCCCAGGCCGAGAGCCTCGGCTACGGGAGGCTGCCGATCTGCGTGGCGAAGACCCAGCGCTCGCTCTCCGACGACCCCACGCGGCTCAACCGGCCGCGCGGGTTCACCATCACGGTCAACGAGGTGCGCATCTCGGCGGGCGCGGGCTTCCTGGTCGCCATCACCGGCGACATCACCACCATGCCGGGCCTGCCGCGCCGGCCCAACGCGGAGCGCGTCGACGTCACGCCGGACGGCGCGATCACGGGGCTCTTCTGAGCGCGTGATATACTTCCGGGCGGCGTCGGAGAACACCGAGCCACCCTCATGATCCAGGTCGACAATCTCACGAAGCGCTACGGGTCGGTCACCGCCATCCACGACGTGTCGTTCGGCGTGGAGAAGGGCCGCATCGTGGGCTTTCTCGGGCCGAACGGCGCGGGCAAGTCCACCACGATGAAGATCCTGTCGTGCTTCATGCCCGCCACCGGCGGCACCGCGCGGGTGGCCGGCTACGACGTGTTCTCCCAGTCGATCGAGGTGCGAAAGCGCATCGGCTATCTGCCGGAGAACGCGCCGCTCTATCCGGATCTGTCGGTCGCCTCGTACCTCGACTTCGTGGCCGAGATCAAGGGCGTGGGGCGCGGCGAGCGCCGGGGCCGGGTCGCGGAGGTGATGGAGCGCTGCTTCGTCACCGACATGCAGAACCGCCTGATCGGCAAGCTCTCCAAGGGCTACCGACAGCGGGTGGGGCTGGCCCAGGCGCTCCTGGGCGATCCGGAGGTGCTGATCCTCGACGAGCCCACCATCGGGCTCGACCCGCGGCAGATCGCGGAGATCCGCACCCTCATCCGCTCCCTGGCCGGCCAGCACACCGTGATCCTCTCGACCCACATCCTGCCCGAGGTGTCGATGGTGTGCGACGGCGTCGTCATCATCAACCACGGGCGCATCGTGGCCCAGGGCACCGAGTCCGAGCTGGTCCAGCAGGCGTTCCCCACCGCGCGCACCGAGGTCCGGGTCGCGGGCGCCTCCGGCGACGTGGCCGCCGCCCTGCGGGCGGTACCCGGGGTGGTGACGGTGGAGCCGCTGCCCGGGCGCGACGGCACGGTGGGCTTCGTGGTCGAGTCCGCGCACGGGCACGACGTGCGGGGCGACGTGGTGCGCCTGGTCACCGGCAAGGGCTGGGCGCTCCAGGAGCTGCACCAGGTGGGCATGAGCCTGGAGGAGGTGTTCATCCGCGCGGTGGCGGGCGAGCAGGTCGCCCCCGACGTGGCGGTGCCCGAGGAGGAGGCGCGCTGATGCGGTGGGTGCCGGTCTTCAAGAAGGAGATGCGGCTCTACTTCGGCTCCGCGGTGGCCTACGCGGTCTTCATCTCCTTCCTGGTCATCTGTGGCATCTTCTTCAGCTCGATCTTCCTCTTCTACAGCGACGCCTCGATGCGCTCGTTCATGCAGCCGCAGTTCGGCCAGAACCTGAACGTGATCGAGAACGTGATGCGCCCCCTCTTCACCAACATGAGCGTGGTGCTGCTCTTCATGATGCCGATGATCACCATGCGCCTGTTCGCGGAGGAGCGCAGGTCGGGAACCTTCGAGCTGCTGCTGACCTACCCGGTGCGCGACGGCGAGGTCCTGGCCGGCAAGTACCTCGCCGCCCTGGCCCTGTACGTGATCCTGCTCGCCCTGACCCTGCTCTACCCGGGCCTCATCGCCTACTTCACCCGCGTGGAGTGGGGGCCGATCTTCGCCGGCTACTTCGGGCTGCTCCTGACCGGGGCGATGTTCCTGGCCGCGGGGGTGCTGGTGTCGTCGCTCACCGAGAACCAGATCGTGGCCGCCTTCGGGACCTTCGGAATCCTGCTCTCCTTCTGGGTGGTGGGCTGGGGGGCCGAGTTCGCGGGGGGGACCCTGCGCTCGGTGTTCCAGTACCTCTCGATCGGCGACCACCTGGACGGCTTCACCCGCGGGCTGATCGACACCAAGGACCTCGTCTACTACCTGAGCGTGACCGCGCTCGCGCTGTTCCTCACCCTGCGGTCGCTCGAGTCGAAGCGGTGGAGGGGCTAGCGTGAAGAGCCTGCTGAAGGCCCACGCGGTGACCGCGGCGGTGCTCTGCCTCGTGCTGTGGGCGGGGAGTGAGTTCCTCTACCCGCTGCCGGTGAAGTGGGTCTTCCTCGGCCTGGGGGTGGCCTTCCTGCTGCTGGCCCTGATCCTCAACGCGCGCGAGACCCGGAGCGCCATGGGCACCCGCACCGCGCGGTACGGGACGGGGGCGGCGGTGATGGCCCTGCTCGCGCTCGGCATCGTGGTGGCGGCCAACGCGATCTCGGTGCGCCACAACGCCCGCTGGGACCTCACCGAGAACAAGCGCAACAGCGTCTCGCCCCAGACCATCCAGGTGCTGCGCACGCTGAAGTCGAAGGTCAGCGCGATCGCGTTCTTCCGCTCGGACACCCCGGGGAAGAAGACCGCGGAGGATCTCCTCGCCCAGTACGCGACCTACTCGGGGGGGAAGTTCGAGTGGCGTCTGGAGGACACCGACAAGGCGCCCGCCCTCGCGCGCCAGTACGGAGTCGAGAGCTACGGCACGGTGGTGCTCGAAGGCGGGCCGCCCGGCCAGCTCCGCACCGAGAAGGTGCTCGACGCGGACGAGGAGAAGCTGACCAACGGCATCGTGAAGGTCACCCGCGCGGGCAAGCGGGTGGTCTACATGGTCAAGGGGCACGGCGAGCGCGAGATCGGCTCCACCGACCGGGGCGGCTTCAGCCAGGCCAAGGAACAGATGGAGAAGGCCAACTACGAGGTCAAGGAGCTGTTCCTGGCCCGTGATCCCAAGATCCCCGACGACGCCGGCATCGTCATCGTGCCGGGCCCGAAGACCGATCTCTTCCCGCAGGAGCTGGCCGCCATCGACGCCTACATCGGGCGCGGGGGCAAGGTCTTCTTCATGACGGTGCCGTTCCAGGCCGGCGCGACCGCAAAGTATCTGAGCAAGTACGGCATCACGGTGGACGACGACGTGGTCATCGAGCTGAACCCGATCGGGCAGGTCTTCGGGGTGGGGCCGCTGGTCCCGGTGGTGGGGCAGTACGATCCCCACCCGATCACCAAGGACATGGGCGGGGTCATGACCCTGTTCCCGCTCACCCGCTCGGTCGAGCCCGCGAAGGCCCTGCCGAAGGGGGTCCAGGCCTCGCCGCTCGCCCAGACCAGCCGCCAGTCGTGGGGCGAGACCGACAAGAACGTCTTCCAGACCGGCAAGGCGACCCCCGACCCCAACGAGAAGACGGGGCCGCTGGCGGTGGCGGTGGTGGCCACGGTGGACGCGCAGACCGACGCCAAGCCCGAGCCCGCCGCGGAGGCGCCCAAGAAGCCGGCGAAGGCCCGCATCGTGGTGGTGGGAACCGCCGACTTCGCGTCGAACCAGTTCCTGGGGGCGCAGGGCAACCGCGACTTCTTCCTCAACGTGGTCTCGTGGCTCGCGGAGGAGGAGGACCTCATCTCCATCCGGGCCAAGGATCCCAAGCAGAACCCGGTGGTGCTGACCTCCGCGCAGTCGAAGCTCGTCTGGATGCTGCCCCTGCTGGGGCTGCCCGGGCTGGTGCTGATCTGCGGCTTCGTGGTGATCGCCCAGCGCCGCCGCGCGCACTAGTCGCATGCCTCGCGGGAAGTCGATCCTCGTCCTTCTGATCCTCGCCGCCGGCCTCGGCGCCTTCTTCTACTACGACACCTACACCCTCACCCCACGGCGGGAGAAGGCGGAGTCGGCGAAGGGCCGGATCTGGACCGTGGAGCCCAAGGACGTGGAGCGCGTCACCATCGTGCGCAAGGGCGAGACAGTGCGGTTGCAGCGCACCCCGGACGGCGGCTGGGAGATGCTCGAGCCCGTCAAGACGCGCGGCGACCGGGGAACCGTGGACGACATGGTCACCGGGCTCGCCACCGCGCGGATGGACCGGGAGATCGATCCCAACCCGGCGAAGCCGGCCGACTTCGGCCTCGATCCGCCGGAGGCGGACGTGAAGCTCGAGATCAAGGGCCGCCCCGAGCCGCTGGTGCTGCGGGTGGGCAGCAAGAACCCGACCGGGGTGTGGGTCTACGCGCGCGAGGGCGGCAAGCCCGCGGTCATCACGCTCTCGGAGAGTATCGCCCGCGACACGACCCGGCCGGTCGCCGACTTCCGCGACCGCACCGTCATCGCCTTCGACCGGCGCAACGTGAGCGGGATCGACCTCGACGTCAACGGAGACCAGATCGGGGTGGTGGCCGACGAGCCGGGCAAGTGGCGGATCGTCAAGCCGCGGGCCCTGCGCGCCGACACCGACCTGATCTCCGAGTTCCTCGACAAGCTCGAGGGGGCGAAGGCGATGGAGTTCGTCGACGACGCTCCGAAGGCGCTCCAGTCCTACGGGCTCGACAAGCCCGCGCGGGTGACGGTGTGGGTCGGGCGGGACAAGGATCGCTCCGCCCGCACCCTGCTGGTGGGCCGTCCGGTACCGGAGAAGAAGGGGGTCTACGTCAAGCGCGAGGGCGAGCCCGGCGTCATCCTGACCGCGGAGGCGGTGTGGACCACGTTCCCCAAGACGGTGGGCGCGGTGCGCGACAAGACGGTGGTGAGCTACGCGTCCGACAAGCTCGCGAAGGTCGAGTTCACCCGCGGCCGCGAGAGCCTGACGCTCGAGAAGCAAGGGACCGGCTGGAAGATCACCGCGCCGGAGTCGCTCCGGGCCGACAGCGGCGCGGTCACCCAGCTCCTGTGGAAGATCCGCGACCTGCAGGCGATGGGCTTCCTGTCGGAGACGGCCGCCGACGTACCGCGCCTCCTCGCCAAGCCCGAGGTGACGGTGCGGTTGTGGGAGACCGGAGCGAAGGAGCCGAAGACACTGCTGCTCCAGTCCTCCCCCGAGAAGCGGGGCGGCGAGCCCGCCGCCCTGGCCGCGGTGCAGGGGGAAGGCCCGGTGGTGCTGGTCTCAGGCAAGGCGCTCACCGAGCTCGCGCCGAACATCGCGCAGCTGCGCGATCGCACCGTGTTCCCCACCTTCGATCTGGGCGACGTCCAGCGGGCGCGGATCGCCGCGGGCGGGGACAAGCCGCTGGTCATCGAGAAGAGCGGCGAGACGGACTGGAAGCAGGTCGAGCCGGCGCGCGCGGCGACCAAGGAGGGCCGCGTCGCCAACGTCCTGCTCGCGCTCAAGTCCCTCAAGTGGAAGGAGATCGCGTCGAAGGGCGGCGACGACGCCAAGTTCGGGCTCGACAAGCCCGAGCTCGAGCTCACCGTGTTCAAGTCGGACGGCGCCGAGGTCGGCACGCTACTCGTGGGCAAGAGCGACGGAGCGGTCACCTACGTGAAGGTGAAGGCCGAGCCGGGGATCTTCGCGGTGTCCTCCAAGGACCTGGAAGATCTGAGAAAAGCCCGTACCGACATCCCGGCCTGACGCAGGCCGGCCGGCCATGCCAGAATGGGAGGCGAATAGCCGCCTCACGGCCGGCGTCGGAGGGGACATGAAGACACTGGCGGTCGCGATCGGATTCGTCATCGTGGTGACGGGCGCTGCCGTCGGTCCGGCCGCGGCCGGCGAGGTGCTGAAACCGACCGTGTTCGAGCCCAACCCGTTCGCGATGACCCCGCCGCCGACGCCACTCACACCCCGCCCGGCGGCGCCCGTTCCGCCCCCGCCGGGATACCGGCCGCCGCCGGTGGTGACCTACCCGTGCTGCGCGCCGACCGGATACTGGGCCTACCAGTGGGTGCCCACCGTCTCCACGAACTACGTGTGGGTGCCCGGCTACGTGACCGCGGACGGCACCGTCGTCGCGGGCGGCTACGCGCTGCAGACCGTGAGCAGCGGGTACTACCAGGCGGTCTGGGTGCCCGGCAACTGATGCCGTCCGGCCTCTACCTCAAGCAGGTCGAGGTGGGGCCGATGCAGAACTTCGTGTACCTGATCGGCGACTCGACGACCCGCGAGTGCGTGGTGGTCGATCCAGCGTGGGAGATCGACGGCATCGTCGATCTGGCGGCCGCCGACGACATGCGCCTCACCGGCGTGCTGGTCACCCACACCCACCAGGACCACGTGGGCGGCCACCTCTTCGGCCACGACATCCCCGGCATCGCGGAGCTGCTGGCCAAGCAGCCGGCCAAGGTCTACGTGCACCGGGCCGAGCGCGAGTTCCTCACAGGGTTCGGCTCCGATCTGGTGAAGGTGGACGCGGGCGACACGATCCAGGTCGGCGCGATCCCGCTGACGTTCGTCCACACCCCGGGTCACACGCCGGGCTCGCAGTGCTTCCTGGTGGACGGCTGCCTCATCTCCGGCGACACCCTCTTCATCCGCTCCTGCGGGCGCACCGATCTGCCGGGCAGCGATCCGAAGGAGATGTACACCTCGCTCACCCAGCGGCTGGGCGCGCTGCCCGACGAGACGGTGGTGCTGCCCGGCCACAACTACGGGGGATCGCAGACCACCATCGGGGCCGAGAAGCGCCAGAACCCGACGATGCGCTTCGCGTCGATGAGCGAGTTCCTGTCCGCCATGGGTGGCGGACGGTCCGGCCGCACCTAGCTCCGCCCGCCCTCTACCGGAGCGACATCCCGCCGTCGACGAAGAGCACCTGCCCGGTGACGTAGTCCGAGCAGGTGGCGAAGAATCGCACCGCCTCCGCCACGTCGGCGGGCCGGCCGGCGCGGCCCAGCGGGATCCGCGCGGTCAATCGCCGTCCCCGCGCGCGCGGGAAGCCGGGCGGCAGCAGGACCACGCCGGGGGCCACCGCGTTGACCTGGATGCGCGGGGCCAGCGCCGCGGCGAGGCCGCGGGTGAGCATTACCACCCCCGCCTTGGAGAGCCCGTAGGGCACGTAGCCGGGCCACGCCTGCACCGCCCCCACGTCGGCGATGTTGATGATGCGCCCGCCGCGGCGGCCCATCGCCCGCGCGGCGGCCTGGCTGCAGAAGAACGGGCCGCGCAGGTTCACCGCGAGCAGGCGGTCGAACTGGGCCGGGGTGGTGGTCGCGACCGGAGTGCGGACGAAGAGCGCCGCGTTGTTGACGAGGACGTCGAGGCGACCGAGCCGTCGCACCGCCTCCGTCACGAGGGCGCGGGCCTCGCGCGGGCGGCCCACGTCGGCGCGCAGCGCGACCGCGCGCACGCCGCGCGACTGCAGCTCTCGCACCGCGGCGCGCGCCGCGGCCGCGGAGCGGAGGTATCCGATCGCCACGTCGGCGCCCGCGTCGGCGAGCGCGCGCGCGATCTCGAGGCCGACGCGCACCGCGCCGCCGGTGACGAGCGCGACCCGGCCGGTCAGTTCCTTGACTTGTCCGGAGCCGTGTGGTGTCATCGATTCAACATGTCGGGTAGTTTCCGCAACTGGGTGAAAACTCGCTTCATTACCGGGCTGTTCTCCACCGTTCCCGCGATCGCCACCGCCTGGCTGCTGTGGGTGTTCTGGAACGCGATCGACGACTTCTTCTCCCCGGTGTACACGCAGATGATCGGCCGGCGCATCCCCGGCCTGGGCTTCCTCACCGCGGTCGTCATCATCTTCATCATGGGCACCATCGCCCGCAACGTGGTCGGGCGCCGCGTGCTGGCCCGCATCGAGATGCTCTTCGACCACGTGCCGATCTTCCGGAGCATCTACCCGTCGGTGAAGCAGCTACTGGAGTCCTTCTCGCCCCAGAAGCTCAACTCCTTCAAATCGGTGGTGCTCGCCGAGCATCCCCGCAAGGGCGAGTACGTCTTCGGCTTCGTCACCTCCGAGGTCCTCATCGAGGGACTCGAGGGCAAGCGGGCCATGGTCACCGTGTTCGTGCCCACCAACAACCTGTATCTCGGCGACGTGATCGTGGTGCCGAAGGAGGAGATGGTGCCCACCGGCCTCACCGTCGAGGAAGGCATCCGCATCATCCTCTCCGCCGGGACCGCCACGCCCGCCCGCCTGCCGCGCGAGCGGCTCTGATCACCCGGCGGGCGGCGCTCCCGCCACCCACGCCCCGATCGCTTCCCCCAGCGGGTAGAGCTTGCCGAAGAAGAAGTGGTCCGCCCCTTCGATGACCCGCTCCTCGGCGCCGGCCGCCTGGGCCAGCCGGTGCAGGGCCTCGAGCGGGCAGTAGGTGTCGCGCGTGCCCGCGACCAGGAGGACGCGACCCACCGGCGGGGTCAGGAGGTCGAACTCGAACATGCCCAGCGGGGGGGCGATGAGGCCGAGCGGCGCGTCACCCGGGCGCATGGCGCGCGCGGCGGTCCATGCTCCGAAGGAGTAGCCGATCACCCCCACCTGGCCGCCCGGGGGCACGTGTCCGGCGAGGGCCGCCACCGCCGCCCGGACGTCCTCCCGCTCGCCCTCCCCCTTGTCGTGGCTGCCGGTCGAGGCGCCCACGCCCCGGAAGTTGAAGCGGAGGGTGGCGTAACCGGCCGCCTGGACGACCTCCGCGGCCCGGATGACCACCGGGTTGTCCATGTCACCGCCGTAGAGCGGGTGGGGGTGGCAGAGGACGAAGCCGCCCCGGGGCTCGGGCACGAGCGCGAGCCGGCCCTCCAGGCTCGGCCCCCCGGGCACCGACACGACGATCGTCTCTTCCATGGCGCTCCGACCTTAGGTGCTCGCCGGGGAATATTCAAGGGCCGACCCGCGTCTCACCGTGCGAGGTTATAATTTCTCTCATGGCGACGCTAGGATGTCTGTGGAGCCGTCCGCGGCTGGAGCGCCTGGTCGACGGGGCCCTCGGGCCCCGGGCGGGCCGGGTCGCCGGCGCGCACGCCTCCCGCTGCGTGGAATGCCGCGGCGAGGTGGATCGTCTCCGCCGGCTGCGGACCCTGGTGCAGAGCGCCGAGCCGCGGCTGGCCGATCCCGACTGGGCGGGCTTCTGGCCCGCCGTCCGCCAGCGCATTGCAGCCGAGCACCCCGCGCCGGTGCGGGACGCCTGGTGGATGCCCTTCTGGAAGCCGGTGTGGGGGCACCCTCGTGTCGCGCTCGGCGGCCTGGTTGTCTCGAGCCTGGCCGCGGCCCTGGTCCTCTGGCCGAGCCCCGAGACCGCGAAGATGGCGGTAGCGGCGCCGGTGCAGGTGCAGGACGTCTCGACCACCGATCCGGATCGCAGCGTGATGGTGTTCTCGAATCCGGACGACGACGTCACGGTGATCTGGGTCTTCAACCCCGCCGAGCAGGACGAGCAGTCCTGATCCGTCGCCGCGCCGGCCGGCGCGGCGGGTGCTCCAGCCCGGCTACTCCTTGAGGCTCGCCAGCCGTTCCTTCGCGAGCGGCGCCTCTTCCGACTGCGGGAAGTGCTCCACCAGGTACTGCAGGCGCGCCTGGGCGAGCGCGGTCTGCTTGAGCTCGACGAGCGCGAGCGCTTCCTTGTAGAGCGCGGTCGGCACCTTGGCGCCCCGCGGGTAGGCGACCATCACCTTGCGGAACTCCTGCACCGCCTGCTCCAGGTTCTCGCGGGCCTTGTCCGGCTGGCTCGCGGTGGCGCGGGCCATGCTGAAGTAGGCCTCGCCGATCCAGTACTGAGCGCTGTCGGACAGCGCGGAGTCCGGGAAGCGGCGGAGGAAGTCGCGGAACTCGCTGATCGCGAGCGGGTAGAGCCCCTTGCTGAAATCCAGATACGCGGCCTGGTAGCTCTCCTCCGGGGTGCCCCCGCCGGAAGGGCGGGGAGCGGTCGCGACCGAGCCGGACGGGGCGGGGACCGGGGCGGCGCCCGAGCGCGCGGGCGGAGGAATCGTCGAGCCGCCCCCGCTCGGGGCGGCCCGGCCGAGGGCATCGATGCGCTGCGAGAGCTCGTCGAGCCGGGCGGTCAGCCGCGCCACCTCGGCGGAGAGCGAGTCGACGCGCGCGCCGAGGGCGGTGGTCTGCTTGCTGCTCTCCGCGTTCTGCTCGCGGGTGCGGCGGTCGAGCTGGCCCACCACCGTCTCGGTGTCCCCGCGCCCGCGGTGCACCGCGAGGGTCAGCGAGTTGAGATCCTGACGGAGCTGGGCCACGTCCTGCTGGAGCGCCTGCCCCGACACGTCGGCGCAGCCCGCGGCGGCGAGCATGATCGCGGGGAGGAGTCCCCAAAGCACGAAGGGGAGCCCGAGGCTCCCCTTCGTCGTCTCGTGGTGCACGGGCGGCCGCCCGATGCGGATCAGCGCGCCTTCACGAGGAAGTGCGCCCGGCGGTTCTGGGCCCAGCACGATTCGGTGTGCTCGGTGCAGGTCGGCCGCTCCTTGCCGTAGGAGATGATCGTGATCCGGCTCGCCTGCACGCCCTGGGAGACGAGGTA
This sequence comes from Candidatus Methylomirabilota bacterium, assembly GCA_035948165.1. Taxonomy (GTDB): domain Bacteria; phylum Methylomirabilota; class Methylomirabilia; order Rokubacteriales; family CSP1-6; genus CAMLFJ01. Next base: position 9,030 of record DASZJM010000041.1, on the reverse strand, counting down.
GTTCATGGTCGCCTTCGCCCGCCGCTCGCCGAGGGCCAGGTTGTACTCGTTCGTGCCGCGCTCGTCGCAGTGGCCCTCGATCAGGACCAGGTTGTCGTTCGACTTCAGCCACGCCGCGTTGGTGTCGAGGGTCTTCGCGTCGGTCTGGCGGATGTCGTACTTGTCGAAGTCGAAGAACACGTCCTTCAGGTTGTCGGTGGCCCGGAACTCACTCGGCGCGGGCGGCTGGCCCGGCGCGGTCGACGGCGCGACCGGCGACGGCGTCATCGAGGGCGACGGCGTCGTCGACGGGGCGGCGGCGGAGGGTGTCGGCGCACCGGTCGGAGCAGGCGCGGAGGCCGCCGTCGTGGCAGGTCGCTTCGGACAGCCCACCAGGAAGAGCGAGAGAGCGAGCACCGGCACGGCGAGCAGCAGCGCGCTTCCCCGTCGTTGCGCCATGAGTCCAATCCTCCTTGGGTTCTTCGTCGGGTTCGTCGTCGAATTCTTCATATCACCGCGATTTTGGCTCCAAAACATCCTATCACGGAAGGCGTGGCGACCAAGCGGCACTTGTCGATTCGCCGGGGGTCCGGGGGATGGCCTGCTGCTCGGATCCGTCCGCGAGCATGGTGAACAGCTGGTATCCGCCGGACCGGCTCGACTGGAAGACGAGGTGCCGGCCGTTGGGCGCCCACGAGGCCCCCTCGTTGTTGCCCGGCCCCGCGGTCAGCCGCCGCAGGTTCGATCCGTCCGGGCTGACCGCCCACAGGTCAAAATTCCCCTGCCGCGAGGTGAACACGATCGTGTCGCCCTTCGGCGACCAGCGCGGCTGGGTGTTGAAGCCGGCCTGGGTGAGGCGGCGCACGTTGGCGCCCTCCGCGTCCATCACGAACACGTGCGCACCGCCGGCCCGCTCCGACACGAAGGCGATCTCGCGGCCGGTCGGCGACCAGGTGGGCTCGGTGTCGATCCCGCTGTAGCTGGTGAGCCGCCGGAAGGCCCCGGTGGCGAGGTTCAGGACGTACACCTCCGGGTTGCCGTCCCGCGAGAGGGTCATGGCGAGGAAGCGGCCGTCGGGGCTGAACGCGGGCGAGCTGTTGATGCCGAGGAAGCCGGCGACCACCTGGACCGGCCGGTTCTCGAACGGGAACATCCGGTAGAGGTAGGGGTACCCGCGCATGTACGACGTGAAGGCGAGCGATCGGGTGTCCGGGCTCCACATGGGCGAGAGGTTGATCGACTTGTTCGACGTCACGTGGGAGGCCCCCGCGCCGTCGTAGTCCATCAGGCTGACCTCCTTGGCGCCTCCTCCCCCGGTGTTCACGTAGGCGATCTTGGTGTCGGCGATGCCCGGCTCCCCGGTGAACTGCTGGACCACCTCGTCCGCGATCTTGTGCGAGAGCCGTCGCGGCTGATTGGCGGGCATCTCGAACTTCTTGGCCGCGATCAGCCGGTACTCGGGCGAGGTGAGGTCGTAGAGCCGCATCTCGACCTCGGTCCGGTCGCCGCGCAGGCTCACCAGGCCCTGCAGCCCCGCGTGGGCCCCCGCCGACGCGAAGTTGGCGAAGCTGGCCCGCACCGCGGCCGGATCGGTGGTCGGGATCGGCGGCACGTCCGACACCACGCTGAACAGCGCCGAGAAGGTCAGATCCTTCGCGGTGACCTGCGGGAGGCTCCGGCTGAGCCCGGCGGTGTCGGTGCCCGCCACCACCGCGAAGTTCGGGATCACGATGTTGAGCTTCTTGGCCCCGGTAGCCAGGACGTTGAGCAGCACGTCGGCGCCCTGCGAGCGGGCCGCCGGCGGCGAGGACAGCGCGCCGGCGATCAGTCCCACGAGCACGAGCGCGGCCACGAGCCCGAGCGGCCGTCCGGGGCGCATCAGCGAGGAGAATAAGTTCATGACTCACCCATGGTCGAATCAGCCGCGACGGAGGTCGAACGTGAAGATGATGCGGAGCGAGGGCTTCGACCAGTCGTCGGGCAGCTTCGGAAAGGGGCTCGCGGCCATGACCGCGCGGAGGGCCGCGTTGTCATAGTACGAGTTGCCCGAGCTCTTTTGGATGGCGGGCGGCTTGATCGAGCCGTCGCGCTGGATTTCGACGTAGACCTGCGGCTTCTGCTGCGGATCGTTCGGCTGGTTCTGGCGCTGCCACTCCTGCTCGACCTTCTGGAGCACCTGCCGGAGGTACCAGGCGTACGGGAAGTCCGAGACGTCGAGCGTCAGCGCGCCGGTGCCGGTGACCGAGCCGGTCGGCGCGCCGAGCGCCGCGGTCTCGGGCGGGCGGGCCGTCTCGGCGGTCTTCTCGCCCCGCGGGCTCCCGGACGGCGGGGTCGCGAGCGGGGGCAGCTCTTTCTCGCCGGGACGTGGCAGCGCGCTGGTGGTCCGTGGCGGCAGCGGCTTGGCGGTGGGAAGCGACGGGGCGGGGAGGCTCGGCGCCTCGCGGCGCGGGGCCTCTCGGGGCGCGGTGGTGGCCTTCGGCTCGGGGTCGGGCTCGGGGGGGCGCGGCGCCACGGGCGCCTCGCGCCGCACCGGCAGGGCCGGCGCGGCGGGGGCGTTGGGCTGTCCGACCGCGGCCACCATCGGAACCAGGTTCACGACCTGCACCTTCTCGGGCCGCCAGCCGCCCCACATCACGAAGGCGGTCAGGCCGCCGAACACCGCTACGTGGCCGATCGCGGAGAACGTGATCGCGGTCAGGGGCAGTCGTGACTGCCGAAGGGCCGGGCCCGCCCGCCTCAGCCCGGGGTCGGGGAGGGGGCCCATGGAGTAGCGACGGGCCGCCATCGTGGAGCTCATCGAGCGCGGGTCGGCTCCGTCACCATACCGAGCTTCTCGATGCCGGAGCGGCGGATGCGATCCATGGTCTCGACCACGAAGCCGTACTGCAGCGCCTGGTCCGCCCGCAGGTAGAGGGTCTTGTCCTGGCGATTCTTGAACAGATCGCGCAGGGTCTGCTCGAGGGAGCCGAGGGCCACCGGCTTGTCGTTGACGTAGATGGTCTGCTCCTTGGAGAGAGTCAGGACCATCCGCTCCTCGGTCACGGTGGGCTTGCCCGACGTCTTGGGCAGGTTCACGTCGATGCCGCGGTACATGAGGGGCGCGGTGAGCATGAAGATCAGCAGGAGCACCAGGGTCACGTCGACCAGCGGGATGATGTTGATCTCGGCGAGCGTGCCCCCGATGTGGTAGCCGCCCCCGCCGTTGCCGCCGCTGTCGACCTTAATCGCCATCTTTGACGGCTCGCGCCATCTTGTGCACCGGGCGGGCGAACGCGTTCAGGAGATCGAGGGTGAAGCCCTCCATCTCCATCGCCCACTGCTTGGTGCGGTTCACGAAGAAGTTGTAGCCCATGACCGCGGGGATCGCCGCGCCGAGACCCGCCGCGGTGGCGATGAGGGCCTCCGAGATGCCCGGCGCCACCACCGCGAGGTTGGCCGAGCCCTGCTGCCCGATGCCCTGGAAGGCGGTCATGATGCCCCACACCGTACCGAAGAGGCCGATGAACGGCGCCGAGCTCGCCACCGTGGCCATGAAGGGCAGGTACCGCTCCATGCGCGCCACCTCCGCCGAGCCGGCGCGCCGCAGCGCGCGGCTGGAGGCCTCGAGCCGCTCCGCGGGCAGCCCCTCGTCGGCGTCGTCGAGCACGTGGTCCACCATTTCCGCGCTGCCGTACGCGGTGACCAGCTCCTGTCCCGCCGCGACGTAGAGCTGCGCGACGGGACTGTCCCGGTGCTTCTTGGCCGCCGCGTAGACCACCGAGAACCGGCGCGCCTCGCGGAAGATCTGGCGGAAGCGAAGCGACTCGCGGCGGATCTTCCGGAACTCCCACCACTTCTCCACGATCAGGGCCCAGCAGATGACCGAGAAGACGGCGAGAAGGAGCAGGATGAGTTTGGCGACGGGACCGGCGCTGAAGACGAGCTCCGCAACGCCGCCGTTGACGTTTCCTGACCCTGGCACTCGGATCTCCTTATCGGGTGGATGGTGAACGACGACCAGCAGATTTGCTTCATTTGATGATACCGGACGATTTTTGAGGGTGTCAACAAATTCGCCCGAAAAAAGCCTGAAAAGTCGCAGAATTATTGACAGCCCCAGGCGGCCGCCGTATAAGCCTTTCTATGTTCCACTCGCCCGGTGCGATCGCCATCCACGTGGGGCCGATCGCGATCCGCTGGTACGGCGTGCTGATGGCCAGCGCGATGGCCCTCGGCCTCTGGCTCGGTCACCGGGACGCGCGCCGCCGTGGCATCGACCCCGAGAGCCTGCTCAAGGCCGCGGAGCTGGCCCTGCTCGGCGGACTCGTCGGCGCGCGCCTCTACTACGTGCTGTTCAACCTCGACTACTACGGCCAGTTCCCCGGTAAAATCTTCGCCCTCTGGGAGGGCGGGCTCGCCATTCACGGCGGCGTGATCGGCGGCATCCTCGTCGGGGGTGGGTACGCGTGGCGACGGGGACTGCCGGTTCTGCAATATCTCGACATCGCGGCGCCGAGCCTGGCTCTCGGGCAGGCCATCGGGCGATGGGGCAACTTCTTCAACGAGGAGGCGTTCGGGCGCCCCACCGATCTGCCCTGGAAGCTCTTCATCTCGCCCGCGCACCGCCCGCTCCAGTACGCGCAGTCCGAGTACTTCCACCCGACCTTCCTCTACGAGTCGCTCTGGGACCTGCTGGTCTTCGTGGTCCTGCTCGTGGGCCTGCGCGACCGGCTCGAGCGGGCGCCCGGCGCGCTGTTCCTCGCCTATCTCGGGCTCTACTCGGCGGGCCGGCTCTTCACCGAGGGGCTGCGCACCGACGCGCTCATGCTGGGCCCGCTCCGCATCGCCCAGCTCGTGAGCGTGCTCGGGATGGCCGCCGCCGCGATCGGGGTGCCGCTCATGCTGCGGCACCGGCGCCGGCCCGCCTGACCGGCTCGGCCCGCCGTCCCGCGTGAAGCGCTACGCGAGCCGCGACGGGCGAGTGCGTCTGCTGGTAGGAGACAGCCGCCGGCTCCCCACGATCCCGACCGGCAGCGTCGGCTGTATCCTGACCTCGCCGCCCTACTGGGTGCGGGGGCGGGGCCGCGCGCGGGCCGAGCGATACGCCCGCGAGCTCGCCACCGGGTTCGGCCGCGAGTGGCGCCGGGTGCTGGCCGACCACGGCGACCTGTGGATCGTCATCGGCGATCGGCACGACGGCCTCGAGTGGATCGGCATCGACGGCCTCGTGACGCGATGGCTCGGGCGCGTGGGGTTCGCGCTGCAGGCCAAGGGCCTCTGGGCCCAGGTGCGCTCCCGCGAGCGCTGGGACAATCGGGTGAACTACCTGCTGCGCTTCCGGAAGGCGGGGCGCCCGGTCCGCCCCGGGGGCGCCACCCTCTGCTGGATGCTGCCGCTGCCGCGCTCGCATCCGGACAGCCTGTGGGACGCCACCCCGGACCCGGTGCTGCGCGCGCTGCTGGAGATCTCCGCGCGGCGCGGGGCGGTGCTCGATCCGTTCGCGGGCGCGGGCACGGTGGGGCGCATCGCGGTCGCGCTCGGCCGGGAGTGGATCGGGGTGGAGCGGGATCCGCACATGGCGGGGGTGGCGGCCCGCCGGCTCCGGCTGCGTCCGGTCAGTCCTTCACCGCGGTGAGGGTCACCGAGCGCCCGTCGCGCAGCACGAGCACCGAGATGGTGCTCCCCCGCGGCAGGCTCCGCAGCCGCGCCTGCAGCGCCTCGTAGGTCTCGGTGCCGATCTCCCGCTCCTGCACGGCCAGGATGATGTCGCCTCCCAGCAGGAACGACTTCCCTTCGATCGAGGCGGGGATGACTCCGGGCCGGAGATCCATGCGGGCCGCCGGCGAGTCGGCCGCCACCTGCTGCACCATGAGGCCGGCGGGCTGGGGCAGGTTGAGCGCGCGGGCGACCTGACCGCTGACGATCAGGCCGCTCATGCCGCTCCAGAACGAGCGCTGCTCGATCAGCAGGCGCCGCGCCATGTTGATCGTGACCACGAACCCCAGCCCCTCGAAACCGCCCGACTTGGTGATGTTGTGGCTCGCGATCCCGACCACCTCGCCCGCCATGTTGAACATGGGCCCGCCCGAGTTCCCGGGGTTGATGGCGGCGTCGGTCTGGAAGAACTCGGCGAGCGCCATCTCGCTGTAGACGGTGTTGGGCTTGCGGCGGCCGGTGATGTAGCCCACGCTCAGCGTGTGGGCGATGCCGTAGGGCGCCCCGATGATGAAGACCTGGTCCCCGACCTCGGACTTGTCCGAGTTGCCGAACCGGGCCACCTGCGCCTTGGCGGGAACGCGGTCGAGCTGGAGCAGCGAGACGTCGGCCTCCGGCTCGGAGGCGATGACCCGCGCGTTCACCACCTCGCCGCCCAGGAATTCGGCGGTGATCTCGTCGGCGGTCTGCACCACGTGGGAGGCGGTGATCACCAGGCCGTCCGCCGAGATCAGGACGCCCGAGCCCACCTCGTTCACGCGCCCGGATTGACCGGAGCGGTCCACCTCCTTCCAGCGGGCGCGGATGATCACCACCGACGAGTTCACCCGCTTGAAGGTCGCCACCAGGTTCTGGGCCTCCACGGGCGGGACCGGGAAGGGGATCAGCGCGAGCAGGGCCGCCGCGAGCAGTCGCTTCATGTGGTGCCTCCGAGAAGGGAGTGGACGAGCTGCCGGAGCGAGGCCTCGTCGAAGGCGGTGGCCCGTCGCTCCGGCGCGCTCGCCTCGGTCTTGAGCCCGGTCTCGCTCAGGATGACACAGATGGTGGCGTCGGGGTCGAGGGCGCGGGCGGCCAGCAGCCGGCGCAGCACCGCGAGGGCCGCCACCCCGGTGGGGCCGGCCCAGATCCCCTCGGTGCGCGCGAGCAGCCGCTGCGTGTCGAGGATCTCCTCGTCCTCCGCGTCGCCGGCCAGCCCGCCGGTCTCCTTCAGGATGCGGAGGACCCACTCGCCCTTGCGCCCGGGGTTGCCCGCCGCGAGCCCCTCGGCCACCGTGTAGCCGATCGTCACCGGCGCGAGCGGCCGGCCCTCGCGCCACGCGCGCGCGATGGCGTCGGCCCGGGTCGCCTGCGCCGCGACCATGCGGGGGCGATGGGCGATCCACCCGAGGCGCTCCATCTCCACGAAGCCGCGGTGGGTGGCGATGAACGTCTCGCCCACCGCGGCGGGGGCCACCACCACGTCCGGCGGGTTCCAGCCCGACTGCTCGGCGATCTCGTAGGCGAGCGTCTTCTTGCCCTCGTGCTTGTAGGCGTTGCGGGAGGCGCCGCAGTCGAAGAAGAGCCGGTCCTCCACCAGACGGTCCCACAGCACGATCAGGTCGTCGTACACCCCCTGGTAGAGGATCAGGTCGGAGGCGGTGGCGGTCATGTGCAGGAGCTTCGGCGCGGACGTGCGCGCGTAGGCGAAGACGAGCGAGCGCAGGCCCGCGCGGGCCGAGTAGGCCGCGATCGACGAGCCCGCGTTGCCCGAGCTGACCACCGAGGTGACCCGGAAGCCGAACTGGAGCGCGGCGGCCACCGCGGTGGGGGACGAGCGGTCCTTCACCGTGCCGGTGGGGTTCGAGCCCTCGAACTTCACCTGGAGCCGCCGCACTCCGAGGGCGCGGCCGAGGGTCGGGCAGTCGAGGAGCGGGCTGCCACCCTCGCCCAGGGTCACCCGGTGGGCCGGATCCGCGATCGGCAGCACCGGGGCGTAGCGCCACAGCCCGCGCCCCTCGAGCACCGCGGGGCCGGCGCGCCGCAGGGCCTCCCAGTCGTAGGTCAGCTCGAGCAGCCCTCGGCAGGCCGCGCACTCGAGGCGGTAGTCCAGCGCGAACTCCGCGCCGCACTCGATGCAGCGCAGCGCGGTCGCGAACGAGGGCGGCGTCACCGCAGGATCGCCAGCATCTCCTCGATGCGGTGGCGCAGGGTGTGCTCGGCGAGGGCCCGCTTGCGGGCGCGCCCGCCGATGTCGCGGGCCTCGTCCGGGTGGGCGAGGTGGTAGGCGAGCTGCCGACGCAGCTCGGCGAGGTCCCGGTAGACGATGACTTCCTCGCCGGGCGTGAAGAGGGGCGCGAGCTCCTCCTTGGCGTCCACCAGCTGGCAGGCCGCGCCGGCCGCGAGCTCGAAGGCCCGCGTGTTCACGCCCACGATGTCGTTCATCGGGTGATGGTGGTTCAGGGAGACGGTGGAGCCGGAGTAGACCGCGAGCTTGGCCCGGCCCCACACCGGCCCGCCCGCGACCATCGCGCGGACCTCGGGCGCCTCCACCCGTTCCCAGCCCGCGCCCCACAGCCGGAGCGGCGTGCCGGCCAGCTCCCGCACGAAGCGCTCGCGGTAGGCGTAGGCGCTGCCCACGAAGGAGAGCGGGGCCGCGTAGCGCCGCGTCTCTTCCGGGGTGAGCTCGATCGGGTGGTGCATCTCCGGCACGCAGTACATCGGCAGATAGTGGAGGTTGCGCAGCCCGGCCTGCTCGAGGGCGCGGAGAGCGTAGCGCTCCTTGGTGAAGAACGCGTCGTAGGCCTCGATGCACTCGAACGGGATCATCCAGAGCGGGTTGTCGGGGAAGAAGTTGAGGAAGCGGGTGTCGATCCGCGCCTTCACCCGGCGCACCAGTCCCGGCGTGACCGGGCCGCCCTTGATCACCAGCACGAAGTCGGGCCGGTAGGCCACGCACGCCCGCTCGAGCCGGCGGAGGATGAAGAGCTGGTAGGTGGCCTTGGTCGAGCGGTTCTTGTAGAGCGGATTGTCGCGACGGTAGGCGAACGTCCGCGCCTCGTGGCCCATGGCCACCAGCTCGTCGCGGAAGTCCATGCCCATGTGTCCGGGCCGGGCGAACGGCAGCACGATCAGCCAGCGCACGGCGGAAAGCGTATCACACCGCGGCCGGCGGTCAGGCGAGGGCGGGGCGGACCTCCTTCGCGATCAGCTCGAGCTCGCGCATGATGTGCCGGTGCGGCATGCCCGGGAAGAAGAGCCGGCAGATCAGGTGGGTCATGCCGTACTCGGCCACGAACGGCTTGAGCGCGCGGACGACCTGGTCGGGGCCGCCGATGAGGAAGCGGTTCTTCATCAGGGCGTCCAGGTCGGTGGCGATGG
>DASZJM010000040.1:0-7196 GCA_035948165.1 Candidatus Methylomirabilota bacterium | reverse complement strand
GATCTACCCGGAGCTCGTGATCTTCGACTGCGATGGCGTGCTCGTGGACAGCGAGCGCATCGCGATCCGGATCGACGCCGTCGTGCTGGCCGACCTGGGCTGGCCGCTCAGCGAGGCGGAGATCATCGAGCGCTTCGTGGGACGCTCCGAGGAGCACATGGTCCGCGAGATCGAGGCGCAGCTCGGCCGACGGCTCCCCGCGAACTGGGAAGCGGCCTACCAGGACCTCTACGTCACCGCCTTCGAGCGGGAGCTGCGGACGGTCGAGGGCGTGGTCGACGCGCTCGACCGGATCACCAGCCCCACCTGCGTCGCCTCCAGCGGCAGCCACGCCAGGATCGAGCGCTCGCTGCGCCAGACCGACCTGTACGGCCGCTTCGAGGGACGCATCTTCAGCGCGAGCGAGGTCTCGAACGGCAAGCCCGCGCCCGACCTGTTTCTCCACGCGGCCGCGCGCCTGGGGGTGCCTCCCGCGCGCTGCGCGGTGGTGGAGGACAGCCGCTACGGCGTCGAGGCCGCGCGCGCCGCCGGCATGGCCGCCTTCGGCTACGCCGGTGGCGTGACGCCGGGCCACCGGCTGGAAGGCCCCGGCACCGTCGTCTTCTCCGACATGCGCCGGCTCCCGGACCTTCTCGCGGCGTGGAGCCGGTAGACCGCGCAGGCCGCGCTCAGCCTCCGCGTCGGGCGAGATCCGCGATGACGGTGGCGTCGGTGGGGAAGGCCAGCGGCGGGGGCGCGCGGAGCGGGAAGTAGCCCACCCGGTCGAGGTCGTCGCCCGCCTCCAGCGCGCCGCCGACGACGCGCCCGTGGAACCAGACCCCGACGGTCTGGTGGGCGCGGTCGTGGAAGTTGGAGTGCACCGCGCAGACCTCGCCGACCTCGACGACCAGGCCGGTCTCCTCCTCCATCTCGCGGCGCGCCGCCTCGCGGATGTCCTCGTCCCAGTCGACGTGACCGCACGGGATGCACCAGAAGCCCGCCCGCGGCCCGCCGACGCGCCGCCCGAGCAGGATCGAGTCGCCCTCGACGAGCACCACCGCCACGCCCACCGTCGGGTTGCGATAGCTCGTCTGCCCGCAGCCGGGGCAGCGACGATGCACGCCAGTCGTCGGCGCGTCGAGGCGGCCGCCACAGCGACCGCAGTAGTCGTGACCGTCGAGCGACATGGCCGCTCGGGGTCAGCGCGTCGGCGTCGCGTACGCGCCCGCGCCGAGCGCGGCGATGCACGCCTCCCGGATCTGCCAGACGTCGTCGAGGCTGCGCCCCCGCGCGGCCTCGGTGCGGGGGATCCAGTCGCGCAGGAACCGACGGTGGACCTCGATCTTGTACGCGCCGATCTGGTCGACGGTGATGGGCTCCTCGTGCAGGAAGCGCTCGATGGGCACCGCGCCCGCGGGCACACCGGTCATGTCGATGCGCTCGCCGTCGGACCGCAGGTAGCAGTGGGCCTCCGGAATGCACGTGAGCCCGTGGGCGGCCAGCACCCGGCCGACCCCCGGGGTGTTCTGCTCGCTCATCTCGTAGATCCCGAGCATGAGCTGGACGCGGATGCCCTGCTCGCGGGCCAGCTCGGCCAGGGTGGCGTGCTTGGTCGTGCACGTCCCGCGCCCTTCCTCGAGCACGAGCCAGAACCGGCTCCGATCGCTGATCCGCCCGTAGGGGAGGCCCAGCACGTGGAGGGCCGCGCCGGCGAAGTCGTGGGCGCCCACCGCCCGGAAGAGCCGGGGGATCGGGCCGTCGGCGGTCAGCGGCGTATTCTGCATGGCCAGACTCCGGGCAGTGTATCAAACGGCCGCCCGTGCTAGAGTCCTCGCCACACTGGATGCCGCGGGGTGCGGTCCGCTCCCGGAATGGTCCGGGGCCGGTACCGCCGGCGGCCAAGCGCAGGTGAGGGAGGTCAACGACGATGACGTCCAAGGGCCTGATCGTGCTCTCCGCGGTCGCACTCACTCTCTCGGTTACCGGGCTCGCGTTCGCGCAGCAGCCCACGCAACCCGCGCCCACCCTCCAGCAGCACACGGAGCGGGGAACGGGCACCGGCATGACCAACCCCGCCTCCACGGAGGGCAAGCCGATCACCGCCTACGGCCAGCCTACCGTGGAGCGGCTCACGGGCACGGGCATGACCAACCCCATCACCCCGGACGGCAAGCCGATCACGACGTCGACGAGCTTCGGTCAGCGGTAGAAGCGGCCCCTCCAGACGCCACGCCCACGAGCGCCGGGCCCTCCCGGCGCTCGTGGTGTGTCCGGCCGGCTCAGCCCCGCTCAGCCCCCTTTCAACCCCCATTCAGAACGTCGCGACCATCCCCACGGTGGCCGCGGTCATGACGACCGCGGTGGCCCAGCCCAGCCAGCGCAGCAGCGGCGGGTTGACCCGCCCGCCCATGACCGCGTGATCGCTGGTGAGCAGGACCACCAGCACGATCAGCGGCGCGGCGAGCACGCCGTTGACCACGGCCGACCAGAACAGCATGGTGACCGCGTCGAGCCCGACGTAGTTGAGGATCAGCCCGACCAGCATCGCGACCGCCACCACCGCGTAGAAGCGCCGCGCGAGCCGGGGCGTGTCGTCGAGCGAGCCGCGCCAACCCTCCGCCTCGGCCACCGCGTAGGCACACGATCCGGCGAGTACCGGCACCCCGAGCATGCCGGTGCCGATCAGGCCGATCGCGAAGAGCCAGTAGGCGCCCGCCCCCGCGAGCGGCCGGAGGGCCTCGGCGGCCGCGCGCGCGGTGGCGATGCCGGTCTCCCCGTGCGCGTGGAGGGTCGCCGCGGTGGTGAGGATGATGAAGTACATCACCAGGTTCGAGAAGAACATCCCGGTGAGCACGTCCGTCCGAACCCGGCGCAGATCCTCATCTGTCGCCCCGCGCCGCTGCCGGACGGTCCGGCGCCCGGCGGCGCGATCCTCCTCGACCTCCTGGGCGGCCTGCCAGAAGAAGAGATAGGGCGAGATCGTCGTCCCGAGGATCCCCACGAAGACCGCGAGGTAGCGGTTCGTCCACTCGACGTGGGGCATGAGGGTCGCGCGCAGCACCGCCCCCCAGTCCGGTCGGGCGAGGAACGCGGCCAGCACGTACGCGAACAGCACCAGGGTGAGCCACTTGAAGATCCGGGCGATCCGGCGATAGGAGGACCAAAAGAGGAGGGAGACGATGAAGACGGCGTAGAGCGGCGTCCACACGAGCGCGCTCACGCCGGTCACCATCTCGCTCACCTCGGCCATGCCGCCAAGGTCGGCCCCGATGTTGATGACGTTGGCCACCACCAGCAGGGCGCACGCGGCCCAGAGGACGCGCCGCGAGTAGTGGTTCCGGATGACGCTCGCGAGGCCGCGTCCCGACACCATGCCGAGGCGCGCGCACATGAGCTGGACGGCGGCCATCAGAGGAAACGAGAAGAGCGCGGTCCAGAGCGGAGCGTAGCCGAACGCCGCGCCCGCGACCGAGTAGGTGGAGATGCCGGACGGGTCGTCGTCGGCCGCCCCGGTGATGAGGCCCGGGCCGAGCTCGGCGAAGAAGCGCCGCACCCGCCCTGGACGCCCGGCCGGGCGTCCATCCGGGACCAGATCGGGCGTCGAGTCGGGAGTCATCGCGGCCGGTCCCGAGTCTACCTCAGCTAGAATGAGCGCCATGGACCGATCGGCCGCGTCGAGCCGCGATCTGCTCCGGAGCATCGCCCACCGGGCGATGGCCGAGCGAGGGCTGCTTCCGGATTTCGCTCCCGCGGTCGTGGCCGAGACCGAGGCCATCCGGCAGGCCGCGACCGAGGCGAGCCCCGCGATCCGGGACCTTCGCGCCCTCCTGTGGTGCTCGATCGACAACGACGACTCGCGCGACCTCGACCAGCTCACCGTGACCGTCCCGGGCCGGAACGGGACGGTCACGGTGCTGGTGGCGGTCGCCGACGTCGACGCGCTGGTCGGGAAGGGCTCGGCGATCGACGACCACGCCCGCGCCAACACCACCTCGGTCTACACCGCGGCCGAGATCTTCCCGATGCTGCCCGAGAAGCTCTCCACCGACCTCACCTCGCTCGGTCAGGACCAGGCGCGGCTGGCCATCGTGGTGGAGATGGCGGTCGCCCCCGACGGGACGGTCGGCGGCTCCGACGTCTACCGCGCGCTCGTGCGGAACCGGGCCAAGCTCGCGTACGACGGCGTCGCGGCCTGGCTCGACGGGACCGCGCCGCCCCCGCCGCCGCTCGCCGCGGTGCTGGGGCTCGACCAGCAGCTCCGGATCCAGGATCGGGTCGCGCAAGCGATGAAGACCCTGCGGCACCAGCGGGGCGCGCTGAGCCTCGAGACCCTCCAGACCCGGGCGGTGTTCGAGGGCGACCTGATCGCCGACCTGCGGCCGGACGAGAAGAACCGCGCCAAGGAGCTGATCGAGGATTTCATGATCGGAGCCAACGGGGTCACCGCGAAGTACCTCGAGGCCAAGGGCCTGCCCTCGGTGCGACGGGTGCTGCGCGTTCCCGAGCGGTGGCCGCGCCTCGTGGAGCTCGCGGCGGCCCAGGGCGGGCAGCTGCCGGCCGAGCCGGACGCGCGCGCGCTCCAGGCGTTCCTCGCCGAGCGGCAGCAGCGGGACCCAGCCGGGTTCCCGGACCTGTCGCTCTCGGTGATCAAGCTGCTGGGCCGGGGGGAGTACGTCCTCGAGCGTCCCGGCCAGACCGCGGACGGCCACTTCGGCCTCGCCACCCGCGACTACTCGCACTCCACCGCGCCCAACCGGCGCTTCCCGGATCTGATCACCGGGCGCCTCCTGAAGGCGGCGCTGGCGGGCCGCCCCGCGCCCTACCGCGCCGAGGATCTGGACGGCCTGGCGCGCCACTGCACCGAGCAGGAGGACAACGCGGCCAAGGTCGAGCGCCAGGTGCAGAAGTCGGCGGCGGCGCTCCTGCTCGCCTCACGGATCGGTCAGCAGTTCGACGCGATCGTGACCGGGGCCTCATCGAAGGGCACCTGGGTCCGCATTCTGAAGCCGCCGGTGGAAGGGAAGCTGGTGCGGGGCGCGCAGGGCCTCGACGTCGGCGACCACGTGCGGGTGGCCCTGCTCGCCACCGACGTGGAGCGCGGCTACATCGACTTCGGTCGGGCGTCGGGGTAGGCCCGGATGCAGCGCCGGTCGTTCCTCGGCACGCTCGTCGGCGCCCTCGTGACCGCGCCGGTCGTTGCGAGCGCCCAGCCCGCCGGCAAGGTCTACCGGATCGGCCACCTGGCGGCCAGCTCGCCCTCCGCGGAGAACACGCGGCTGCTGGGCGCGTTCCAGGCCGAGCTGCGCGAGCGGGGGTGGGTCGAGGGCCAGAACGTGGCCTTCGAGTACCGCTGGGCCGAGGGTCGCTACGAGCGGCTGCCGGCCCTGGCCGCCGAGCTCACCGAGACCAAGGTGGACCTGATCGTGGCGGGCGGCACGCCCAACGCGATGGCGGCCCGCGAGGTGACCCGGATCATCCCCATCGTCATGGTCGGCGCGACCACGCCGGTCGAGCTCGGCCTGGTGAACTCGCTCGCGCGGCCGGGGGGCAACGTCACCGGCGTCACCTTCGACGTCTCGCCCGAGCAGACCGCCAAGCTGCTCGAGTTGCTCACCGAGGTCCCGGGCGTCTCGCGGATCGCGGTGCTGTTGAGCCGGGGCTACCCGGCCGCCGACCGCTACCGGCGGGCGCTCGAGCAGGCCGCGCGCACCCGTCAGCGGAGCATCCGCTTCGTCGAGGTGCTCAAGCCGGAGGACTTCGACGCCGCCTTCGCGGCCCTTCGCCGGACGCCGGTCGACGGACTCATCGTGATGACCGATCAGGTCACCCAGATCCGCGGCGACGACATCGTCCGCTTCGCGACCGAGATGAAGCTCGCGACCGTGTTCGGGGGGCCCGCGCGGCGCTTCGTGGCGGCGGGCGGGCTCATCTCCTGGTCGGCGAACTCGCTCGCGTACTGGCGCCAGGCCGCGACGTACGTCGACAAGATCCTCCGGGGTGCGACCCCGGCCACGCTGCCGGTCGAGCAGCCAACCACGTTCGAGCTGGTGGTCAACCTCCGGACCGCCAAGGCGCTCGGCCTCACCCTGCCCCCGTCGCTGCTGCTGCGGGCGGACGAGGTGATCGAGTAGGGCCGACGGTGGAAGACCAGACGATCGGGGCCTGGCTCGACGCGCTCGCCTCGACGGCGCCCGCGCCGGGCGGGGGAGCCGCCGCGGCGGTGAACGCGGCCATCGGTGCGGCCCTGATCGAGATGGTGTGCCGCCTCACGATCGGCCGCCCACGCTACGCCCGCCACGAGCCGGCGATGTCCGAGGCCCTCGCCCGGGCCGGCGCGCTCCGGAGTCACGCACTGCGCCTGGCGGCCGACGACGCGAGCGCCTACGGCGCGGTCATCGACGCGCACGCGCTCCCGAAGGGCACCGACGCGGAGCGGCGGGAGCGCGCCGAGCGGACCCGGCGGGCCCTGCTCGGGGCCACCCTGGTCTCGCTCGACACCGCGGACACCGCCGGAGAGATCGTGGCGCTCGCGGGGCGGGTGGTCGACGAAGCGAACGTCAACGCCCGGGCGGATCTCGCGGCGGGCGCCGCCTCGGCGCGAGCCGCGCTCGAGACGGCCCTGCTCAACGTCGAGGCCAACCTCGGCGCCCTCGCCGATCCCGCGGCCGGTGGGGAGCTGGCGGCGCGGCGCGGGCGCGCCGCCGCGCTGCTCCCCGCCGCGGAGGAGACGATCGCCCGCATCCGTCGGACGATCGCGTCCCGATGACGCGGGACGCGAGGGCCACGGTGCCTGCCGCGGCGGCCGGGGCGACCTCCCGCTAGCGCCGCCGACGAAAATCTGCACGACGCGGCGCGAGGCGGCGCCGCGAAGATGTGAGGCGTCGCTATTCGGTACACCCCTGTCCCTGAAAGGACGCACGCGGGCCGCCCGGGCGCCCGCGTTCCTCGCCTGGATGGCGCTCTTCCGTCCCCCGAGGCGCCGAAAACCGTGGCACAGGCGATGCAAGTCTCCTGGGCGGTCGATCCATGAGAGCTTTTTCACCTCGACGACTGATCGTGTGCGCGACCCTGGCGGCGTGTCTCGCCTCGGCAAATCCTGCTCAGGCCGGCCCGCCCACGGAAATGTTGCGCGGCGTCTTCAACGACGCCAACCGGGTGCTCACCGACCCGACCACCGAGCAGCGGCCGCTCGAGCGGCTCATCGCGATTCGCGCCCT
>DASZJM010000039.1:0-2860 GCA_035948165.1 Candidatus Methylomirabilota bacterium | reverse complement strand
CGCTCCGCGTCGTAGAGTACGAGCACATCACGAGTCACTCCTTTAAGCGGGCCCTGCGAGGCCGGCAAGGAGCGGAAACGATGCCGCACCGGAAGAGCATCTGCGCAGCCCCGCCCCGTTCGGGGCATTTTTTTTGTCCGGGGCCCGCATGAGCGCACGCGAGAAGGCGCAGGTGCTCGACGAGACCGGGCTCGACCGGGCCCTCACCCGCATCGCCCACGAGATCGTCGAGCAGGCCGGCGGGGGCGAGGGCGTGGCCCTGGTGGGCATCAAGACCCGCGGGGTGACCCTGGCCGAGCGCATCGCGGCCAAGATCGCGGCCATCGAGGGCACCAAGCCCGCGGTGGGCGCGCTCGACATCACCCTCTACCGCGACGACCTGGGGCTCAAGGCCGCGCAGCCCATCGTCCGCAGCACCGAGATCGGCTTCCCGATCAAGGGGCGCACGGTGGTGCTGGTCGACGACGTGCTCTTCACCGGCCGGACGATCCGCGCCGCCATGGACGCGCTCATGGACCTGGGACGTCCGCGCATCATCCGGCTCGCGGTCCTGATGGACCGCGGCCATCGCGAGCTACCCATCCGTCCCGACTACGTCGGCAAGAACCTGCCCACGAGCCGCCGGGAGACGGTGGCCGTGATGCTCCGCGAGCACGACGGCGTGGATCGCGTCGTCATCCAGGAGGAGTGAGCCCATGAGCTGGAAGCGCAAGGACCTGCTCAGCATGCGGGAGCTGGACGCGTCGGAGATCACCGACGTGCTCGACACCGCGGTGTCGATGAAGGAGATCGCGAGCCGCGAGATCAAGAAGGTCCCGACCCTGCGGGGCAAGACGGTGGTGAACCTCTTCTACGAGTCCTCGACCCGGACGCGCACCTCGTTCGAGATCGCGGGCAAGTGGCTTTCCGCCGACGTCATCAACTTCTCCGCCTCCGGCTCGAGCGCGGACAAGGGCGAGAGCCTGCTCGACACCGCGCGCAACATCGAGGCCATGAGCCCCGACGTGGTGGTGGTGCGCCACAAGGCCTCCGGGGCCCCCGCCCTGCTGGCCCGGCACCTGCGCTGCGGGGTGGTCAACGCGGGCGACGGCGCCCACGAGCATCCGACTCAGGCGCTCCTCGACCTCATGACCATCCGCGAGAAGAAAGGCCATCTCGAAGGGCTCAACGTCACGATCGTGGGCGACGTCACCCACAGCCGGGTCGCCCGCTCCGACATCTTCGGCATGCGCAAGATGGGCATCACGGTGACGGTGGCGGGACCGCCCACTCTGATCCCGGCGCAGTGCCAGGAGCTGGGCGTCAAGGTGAGCCATCGCCTTGACGAGGCCATCGCCAGCGCCGACGTGATCATGATGCTGCGCCTGCAGCACGAGCGGATGGAGGGTGGCTTCATCCCGTCGATCCGCG
Source organism: Candidatus Methylomirabilota bacterium (assembly GCA_035948165.1). GTDB lineage: Bacteria > Methylomirabilota > Methylomirabilia > Rokubacteriales > CSP1-6 > CAMLFJ01. The sequence goes on along the minus strand of DASZJM010000039.1, from coordinate 1,450 downwards.
AGTACTCGCGGGTGTGGGGCCTCACCCTCGCCCGGCTCAAGCCCTGCCGGCCCGACGTGCTGATCATGCACCCCGGCCCGGTGAACCGCGGCGTCGAGCTCTCCCCCGAGGTGGCGGACAGCCCCTTCTCGGTGATCCTCGACCAGGTCGGCAACGGGGTCGCGGTGCGGATGGCGGTGCTCTACCTGCTCGCCGGGAGCAAGGGCGCATGAGCCTGCTGATCCGGGGCGGGCGCGTGGTCGATCCGGCCGGCGGCACCGACGCGGGGGCCGACGTCCTGATCGCGGACGGGCGCATCCAGAAGGTCGGCCGAGCGCTCAAGGCGCCCGCGGGGGCCGAGCTCATCGACGCCACCGGGAAGGTCGTCTGCCCGGGCTTCATCGACATGCACGTGCACCTGCGGGAGCCGGGCTTCGAGTACAAGGAGACGATCGCATCCGGGACGCGCGCCGCGGCCGCGGGCGGCTTCACCGCGGTGGCGTGCATGGCCAACACCTTCCCGGTCAACGACAATCGCGCGGTCACCGACTATATCCTGGCCCGCGCGAAGGTGGAGGGCGTGGTCCGCGTGTACCCCATCGGCGCGGTAACCCGCAACCTCGAGGGTCGGCAGCTCGCGGAGATGGCCGAGCAGGCGGAGGCCGGCTGCGTGGCCTTCTCCGACGACGGCAAGTGCGTCATGAACGCCGAGCTCTACCGCCGGGCCATGGAGTACGCGCTGCCCTTCGGCACCCCGATCATCAGCCACGCGGAGGACTGCCAGCTCGCCCACGGCACCCAGATGAACGAGGGGCTCGTCGCCACCGAGCTCGGGCTGTCGGGGCAGCCCGGCGCGGCGGAGGACGTGATGGTGGCCCGCGACATCATCCTGGCCGAGCTCACCGGCGCCCACCTGCACGTCGCCCACATCTCGACCGCGAGCGCGGTGCGGATGGTGCGCGAGGCGCGAGCGCGCGGGGTCCGGGTCACCGCGGAGGTGACCCCGCACCACCTCCTGCTCACCGACGAGGCGGTGCGGAGTTACGACCCGAACTGCAAGATGGCGCCGCCGCTCCGGACGAAGCGCGACGTGGAAGCGTGCCTCGAGGGCCTGATCGACGGGACCATCGACTGCGTGGCCACCGACCACGCCCCGCACGCCACCTCCGAGAAGGAGGGCGAGTTCGCGGAGGCGGCCAGCGGCGTCGTCGGGCTCGAGACCGCGGTGCCGCTCCTGCTCGACCGCCTGGCGCGGCCGGGCGTGGTGGACCTGCCCACCCTGGTGGCGCGGCTCAGCACCGGGCCCGCGCGCCTGCTGAACCTGCCCGGGGGCAGCCTCGCGCCCGGCGCGGCGGCCGACGTCACGATCCTCGACCTCGAGCGGGCCTTCACGGTGGATCCGGCCGCGTTCCAGTCGCGGAGCCGGAACACGCCCTTCGCCGGCTTCACCGGGATCGGCGCGCCGTGGATG
>DASZJM010000038.1:0-6267 GCA_035948165.1 Candidatus Methylomirabilota bacterium | reverse complement strand
TCGTCCGCCAGCTCCTGTCGCTGCCGCTCGCGGTGCTGGTGGCCTGGCTCCTCGCCCGCACCGATCTGCCCGGGCGCGGCTGGATCGAGTTCGCGTTCTGGGCCGCCTTCTTCCTGCCCCCGTTCACGGTGACGCTCAGCTGGATCCTGCTGCTCGATCCGGAGTACGGCCTGGTGAACACCGCGCTCGCCCGGCTGCCGTTCGTGACGTCGGGCCCGTTCAACATCTACTCGTTCTGGGGCATCGTCTGGGTCCACGTGCTCACCGGGTCGCTGACCGTCAAGGTGATCCTCCTCACCCCCGCGTTCCGCAACATGAACGCGGCCTTCGAGGAGGCCTCGCGCGTAGCGGGCGCGGGCACGCTCCGCACCGCGCTCCGTATCACGGTGCCGGTGATGGCGCCCGCCATCCTCTCGGTGCTGCTGCTCGGCACCATGGTGTCGCTCCAGACCTTCGAGGTGGAGCAGGTCCTCGGGCTGCCCTTCCGCTTCTTCGTCTTCAGCACCACGATCTACGACCTGCTCGTCACCCGGGTGCCGCGCTACGACGCGGCCACCGCGCTGGCGGTCCTGATCCTGGCCGCCATGCTCCCGCTCGTGCTCGCGCAGCAGTGGCTGACCCGGGGTCGCCGCTACACCACCGTCACCGGCCAGTTCCAGCGCCGGGTGCACCCGCTCGGCCGGTGGCGCGCGCCCGCGATCGCGTTCGTGCTGGCCCTGGTGGTGGTGGTGCTGGGGGTGCCGGTGGTCTTCGCCCTCCTCGGCACCTTCATGAAGCTCTTCGGCTTCTTCCACATCCCCGACCCGTGGACGCTCGACAACTGGCGGACGGTGCTGGGCGACGAGCTCTTCCTCCGCTCGCTGCGCAACACCCTGGTGCTCTCGCTCGGCACCGCGGGGGCCGCCATCGTGGTGCACTCCCTCATCGCCTACATCGTGGCGCGGACCGCCTACGCGGGCCGCCGCCTGCTCGACTTCGTCTCGTGGCTGCCGTTCACGGTGCCGGGCATCATCCTCGGCCTGGCCCTGCTCTGGCTCTTCCTCGGGGTCCCGCTGCTGCGGCCGCTCTACGGCACCACCGCGCTGCTGATCGTGGCGGGGGTGATCGCGGGCATGCCGCTCGGCGTCCAGATCATCCGGAGCGGGCTCATGCAGCTGGGCAGCGAGCTGGAGGAGGCCTCCCGGATCGCGGGCGCCACCTGGTGGGCGACCTATCGCCGGATCATCCTGCGCCTGATGGCCCCCACCCTGGTCGCGGTGGGCATGATCACGTTCGTGGGCGCGGCCCGCAACATCGGCAACTTCGCCCTGCTCACCACCAGCGCCAACCGCCCGCTGTCGATCCTCCAGCTCGACTACGTGGCCCAGCGCAAGTTCGAGGAGGCGGTGGTGGTCGCCTGCATCATCATGCTCGTCTCGCTGGCCGGAGCCCTCCTCGCGCGCCTGATCGGGCTGCGCGGCGGCGGGCTCGGCTGATCGGAGCGCCCGTGCGTCTAGAGGGGAAGATCGCGATCGTGACCGGGACCAGCCCCAACATCGGCGGCGGCATCGCCGAGGGCCTGGCCGAGGAGGGCGCCACCGTGGTCTGCGTGGACCTGGCCGCCGACAACGCGAGTCAGTGCGCGGAGGCGATCCGGCGGCGCGGCGGGCAGGCGCTCGGCATCACCTGCGACGTGACCGACGAGGGCCAGGTGGAGGCGATGGTGGCGCGCGCCCGCGAGACCTACGGCGGCGTCGACGTCCTCGTGAACAACGCGGGCATCCTCGGCGGTCTGAGCGTGCTCGAGATGCCGGTGGAGCGCTGGAACCGCCAGATCGCGGTGAACCTGACCGGGACGTTCCTCTGCACCAAGCACGTGGCGCGCGCGATGGTGGCCGGGCGCCGCCGCGGCAGCATCGTGGTGGTGGTCTCGACCGCCGGCCACCAGGGCCAGGCCGGCAACATCGCCTACTCGACCAGCAAGAGCGGGCTGCTCAACTTCACGCGCGCCGCGGCCATGGACCTGGCCCGTCACGGCATCCGGGTGAACAGCCTGACGCCCACCGCCACCGACACCGACGAGGCGGCCGATCGCGCGGTGGCCTGGGGACGTCCCCGCCCCGAGCCGCGCCCGCGCGGCCTCGACTTCGCGAAGATGGTCCCGATGGGAAAGCTGCCGAGCCCTCACCACTACGCCCGCGCGGTCGCCTTCCTGGCCTCCGACGACGCGGAGCTGATCACCGGTACCGACCTCCGCGTGGACGCGGGCGCGATCGCGAAGTACTGGCCCTGGATTCCGAACGCCTGATCGCGGGCCGTACCCGACCAAGGTAGGGGTAGACGTCCGCCCCCTGGGTCACTACGCTACGAAGATATCGAGCCCCAGCGGGCCGAGGAGCATCGACCGCCGAGGAGCCCGTACGCGTGACGCAGCCTAGCCCGGCGCCCCGATTCTGGCCGACCGCTGGCCCCTTGGGGCTGGCCGTCATCGGTCTAGCGGTTCTGACCGCGATCTCGGTTCGATTCGCCTTCCGGTCCGCCCTGCTGTACCTGCTCGTGGTCGTGCTCGTCTCGCTGACCGGCAATCTCCCGGGCGCGGTCGCCGTCTCGCTCATCGCGTTCCTCTGCCTCGCGGGCTTCCTCTCTCCGGCGGGCCTCCCGGCCGCGCTGGTCGGGCCGCTCAATCTCACGGCCCTGGTGTCCTTCTTGACGATCGCCGTCGTGGTCACCCGCCTCGTCTCGCGGTGGCGCACGTCGTTCCGGGAGATCCAGGCCCTCAAGGACCAGCTCGGGCTGGTGATCGACTCCATTCCGGCGTGGGCCAGCGTCATCCGGCCCGACGGTGCCGTGGAGTTCATCAACCGCTGGGGGCTCGAATTCACCGGCCTCCGCTTCGAGGACACCCTGGGCTCGGGATGGAAGATGGCGGTGCATCCCGACGATCGGGCCGGCTTCGCGAGCGCGCGGCGCAAGGCGCTCGCGACGGGTGAGCCGTTCGAGATCGAGGCCCGCTTCCGTCGGGCCGACGGCGTCTATCGCTGGTTCCTGACCCGGGTCGCGCCCCTGCGGGACGAGGGCGGGCGCCTCGTCCGGTGGTACGGCGTGTCGGCCGACATCGAGGATCGCAAGGTGGCGGACGCCCTTCTGGCCGGGGAGAAGCTGCTGCTGGAGATGATCACCCGGGGCGATCGGCTCGCCCTGATTCTGGACGCGCTCTGTCGACTCGCCGAGGAGCGGTCCAGCGGCGCGCTCTGCTCGATCTTGCTGGTGGGACCCGATGGCACCTCCCTGCGCCACGGCGCCGCGCCCAGCCTGCCGGGCGCCTACGTCAAGGCCATCGACGGAGTGCCGATCGGCCCGAGCGCCGGATCGTGTGGAACGGCCGCCTACCGAGCCCAGCCGGTCGTCGTCTCCGACATCGCGACAGATCCGCTGTGGGCCGACTATCGCGCCCTGGCCCTGTCGCATTCGCTGCGCGCGTGCTGGTCCACCCCCATGTGCTCCTCCGAAGGCCGGGTGCTCGGCACCCTCGCGGTGTACTACCGCGAGCCCCGCCGGCCCACCCCGCACGAGCGCGACATCGTCGAGCGCATCACGCACCTGGCCGCGGTGACCGTCGAGCGCAAGCAGGCGGAGGAGGCCCTGCACCAGGCCCAGATCGAGCTGGCTCGCGTGACCCGCGTCACCACCCTGGGTGAGCTCACCGCCTCGATCGCCCACGAGGTCAATCAGCCCCTGGCCGCGATCGTCGCCGACGCTTCCGCCTGCCTGCAGTGGCTGGCCGCCGACCGCCCGGACCTCGACAGCGTCCGGGAGGCGCTCGCCGCGATGGTCAAGGACGGCGAGCGGGCCGCCGACGTGATCGGCCGCATTCGCGCGCTGCTCTCGCGGTCGCAAGTCGCCCCCGACCCGTGCGACCTGGCCGGGATCGTCCACGAGGTGCTGCCCCTCGTCGCCCCCGAGATGGGACGTCACGGGATCGTGCTGCAGACCGCGCTCGCCCCGGAGCTGCCGCGGGTCCTCGGCGACCGGATCCAGCTCCAGCAAGTTCTACTGAACCTGCTCATGAACGCGGCCGAGGCGATGCGGGAGACCCCGCCGGAGCGCCGCCGCGTCGTGGTTCGATCGACCGTGGAGTGTCGCGACGACGGGGCGTGGGCGGTCCTGGCGGTGGAGGACGCGGGGGTCGGCTTCCGCGAGCAGGACGAGGCCCGCCTGTTCGAGGCGTTCTACACCACGAAGCCGAGCGGCCTCGGCATGGGGCTCTCCATCAGCCGCTCAATCATCGAGCGGCACGGCGGACGCCTGTGGGCCACTCCGAATCCGGACCACGGGGCCACCTTTCACTTCGCCCTGCCGGAGACGCGATGACCGCCCGGAGCTAGCGCAGCACCGCCTCCGCGATGCGGGTGAGCTCGCGCACCATCTCGGGCTCCGACTTCGAGGTGGCCGGACGCACGATGACCCGCGTGGCCCCCGCGTCGTGAAACTGCGTGATCAGATCGCGATCGGCGGGCTGGCCGTGCACCGAGATCGTGATGGCGGCCGGATCGCGCCCGGCCGCGCGGGCGAGACGGTCGAGCGTGGCCCGCTTCTCGCGGAGCTCCGCGGGGGTGACCCGGTTCGGCAGCCAGCCGTCGCCCCACGCCACCACGCGCTCGAGCACCCGCGGCGCGTCGCCGCCCAGCAGCACCGGCGGGTGCGGGCTCTGCGCGGGCTTGGGATTGGAGCGCACCGGCGGGAAGTCGTAGTACTTGCCGTGGTACTCCGCCTCCGGCTTGGTCCACAGCTCCTTCATGGCCAGGATCGACTCCCGCGTCTGGCTCCAGCGGTGGTCGAAGTCGCCACCCATCAGCTCGGTCTCCTCCCGCAGCCAGCCGGCGCCGATGCCGAAGAGGAAGCGCCCGCCGCTGAACAGATCGAGCGTGGATACCTCCTTGGCCAGCAGCAGCGGGTGGCGCTCCGGCACCAGCACGATCCCGGTGCCGAGCTTGATGCGGCTCGTGGTGCCGGAGGCGCGCGCCAGGGCCACGAACGGGTCGATGAAGTGGGAGTAGGCCTCCGGGATCACCCCGTCGGGCGTGCCGGGGAAGCGGCTGGTGGTGCGCACCGGGATGAACGGGTGCTCGGCGCACCAGAACGACTCGAAGCCGAGCGTCTCCGCGGTGCGGGCCATGGCCCCCACGTCGACGAGATAGGCGGGCAGCGGAACCGAGACGCCGATGTTCATGGGACGGGTCTCCTGGATGGGCTCAGTCGAAGACGAGGCCGCCGTCGACGTTGAGCGACTGGCCGGTGATGTTCCGGGCGGCCGGCGAGGCGAGGAAGACCGCGAGGGCGGCCACGTCCTCCGGGTCGTTGGCCCGCCCGAGCGGGATCAGCGCGTTGCGCCGCCGCGTCATCTCCTCCACCGACAGCCCCTCGTCCCGCGCGCGCACCGCCACGTTGGCCTCGGAGAGCGCGGTGACCGTGACCCCCGGGCAGATCGCGTTGACGTTGATGTCGTGGCGGGCGAGCTGCTGGGCCGCGGTGCGAGTGAGCGAGATGACGCTGCCCTTGCTCGCCGCGTAGATCGCGTTGGAGGTGCCCGCGTACCCCTTGCCCGCGATCGACGCGACGTTGATGATGCAGCCGCTCCGCCGCGGGATCATCTCGCGGGCCACCCGCTGCAGGCAGAAGAACACGCCCTTGGCGTTGACCCGCATGATGCGGTCCCAGTCCTGCTCGGTGAGATCCATGATGTAGGCGCGGCGGGTGACCCCCGCGTTGTTCACCAGCACGTCGATCGCCCCGAAGGCGGCCAGCACCGCCTGCACCATGCGATCGATCGCGGCGAGGTCGCCCACGTCGGTCTCGAGGGCCAGGCTCCGCGGTCCGAGCGCGGCGACCGCGTCGGCGGTAGCCTTGGCCGCCGCGCCGTCGACGTCGACCACGGCGACCCGCGCGCCCTCGCGCGCCAGCGCCAGCGCGGTGGCCTTGCCGATTCCGCTCCCGGCTCCGGTGACGACCGCGACGCGATCCGCGAGGACCATGCCGGGCCGCCGACTAGCGTCGGGCCGCGGCCCGGGGGCTCGACGGCTCGCTCCCACCGCCGCCCACGAAGTGAACCGGCTCGCGCCCCTTGAGCGCGGCCGGCGTGACCATCCACGTGCCGCCGCACGCGGTCGACGCGACCTTCTCGGCGGTGCGAGGTCCGCCGAACGGCAGCGTGAACCCGCTCGTCACCGCTCCCAGGATGCAGAAGCTGGCCTTGATCGGCGCGTACACCAGCGTGGTCGTCACGCTGCC
>DASZJM010000037.1:0-1759 GCA_035948165.1 Candidatus Methylomirabilota bacterium | reverse complement strand
GGCATGGAGCTGACCGAGACCGGCCATCTGCTGCTGGAGCGGCTTCGCGCGCTGCGCGAGCGCATCGACGAGGCCATCGGTCCGAGCGGACCGACGCCGGCCGAGATCGCGGCGCGCGGGCGCGGCAAGCGGACCGCCGCGCGCCCGCGCCAGGCGGGTTAGCGAGGGAGCCGGCCCGGGCTTAGGCGGCCCGGACGAACCGCAGCGACACCGAGTTCATGCAGTAGCGGAGCCCGGTCGGTTTCGGGCCGTCGTCGAAGACGTGCCCCAGGTGAGCATCGCAGCGTCGGCAGGCCACCGCGGTCCGTACCATCCCGAAGCTGCGATCGCTCGTCTCGACGACGTTCTCCTTGGCGATGGGTTCCCAGAAGCTCGGCCAGCCGGTGCCGGACTCGAACTTGGTCCTGGAGTCGAACAGGGCGGTCGCGCAGCAGATGCAGCGAAAGACGCCCTTCGCGCCACCGTTAGGGTGCTCGTTGGTGTAGGGGCGCTCGGTGCCCTCGTGACGCGTCACCTCGAACGACTCCGGCGACAGCTGCTTTCTCCACTCCTCCTCGCTCTTCGTGATGCGGTCGACCGTGACCGTCCCCTTGCGCGCACCCGCATCCGAGAACTCCACGATCGTGACCTTCTTGGGCCCCTCCGGGGACGCGGCGTGGGCCCGCGCCGGGCCCGACCTGCCCACCGACCAGGTCAGCCCGAGGACGGCACCACCGCAACTGGTCAGAAACGATCGGCGCCCAATTCCCTGCGATGCGCTCACGCTGGCCTCCCTCGCCCCGCCGTCACGAGTCTGCCCTGAGACTATCAGAGTCGACGGCCGCCGCCGCGTCGCCCGGCCCGATCGCTCCCACGAGCAACTCGACGGTTGCATGTCGGGACCCGGGCGGGTAACATGCAGCCAGGAGGTTGCCTATGAGCTCTTCGACCGACGCGATCGTGCGCACCATCCTGCTGCGGGCGCCGCGAGCCCGGGTCTGGCGGGCCCTGACCGACGCGCGCGAGTTCGGCACCTGGTTCGGGGTGAAGGTCGACGGGACCTTCGCCCCCGGCGCCCGCATGCGGGGCGCCATCACCCACAAGGGCTACGAGCACCTCACCTGGGAGATCACCATCGAGCGGATGGAGCCGGAGCGGCTCTTCTCCTGGCGCTGGCACCCCGCCGCGGTGGAGCCAGGCGTGGACTACGGAGCCGAGCCGACCACGCTCGTGGAGTTCACCCTCGAGGAGGTGCGGGCGGGCACGCGGCTCACGATGACCGAGTCCGGCTTCGACGACGTGCCGCTGGCGCGCCGGGCCGAGGCCTACCGCATGAACGGCGAAGGCTGGACGTGGCAGATGACATCGATCGAGGCCTACATCATCACCGGGGCGGGGAACGTGAAGCCGACCCCCCGCATAACATGACGAGAGCGCGGGCCCGCGGATCGAGGCGCTCCCGCCCCGCGCCGGCGGTGGCGGCGGCCGAGCTCGCGGGCTCCGCGCCCATGTTCGCGGCGCTCGGCGACGAGACGCGCCTGGCGCTGGTGGTGCGCCTCTGCTCGGGCGGCCCGATGTCGATCGCGCGCCTGACCGCGGGATCGGACGTCACCCGCCAGGCAATCACCAAGCACCTGCACGTGCTCGCGGACGCCGGGCTCGTGCGGGGCGAGCGGCTCGGACGCGAGCAGATCTGGGAGATCGAGCCGGCGCGGCTCGTCGACGCGCGCCGCTACCTCGATCACATCGCGGAGCAGTGGGACCAGGCGCTCGGACGCCT
>DASZJM010000036.1:0-5860 GCA_035948165.1 Candidatus Methylomirabilota bacterium | reverse complement strand
GCGGAGACGCCGGATCACTTCTCCTTCACGCTCAAGGCCCCGCAGCGGATCACCCACCTCGCGCGGCTGCGGAACATCGGCGATCCGCTGCGCTACTTCCTCGACACCGCGGCGGGCCTCGGTCCGAAGCTCGGCACCGTGCTCTTCCAGCTCCCGCCCAACTTCAAGAAGGACCTGGACCGGCTCGGCGGGCTCCTCGACCTGATCCCGGGCGGGCTGCGCTGCGCCTTCGAGTTCCGCCACGAGAGCTGGCTCGACCCCGCGGTCTACGACCGCCTGCGCGCGGCCAACGCGGCCCTCTGCGTGGCCGACACCGAGGACGCGACGACGCCGATCGAGACCACCGCCGACTGGGGCTACCTGCGGCTGCGCGATCAGGGCTACACCGAGGCGGATCTGGCCGAGTGGGCCGGCAAGATCGCCGCGCTCGGCCCCACGTGGCGCGACGTCTTCGTCTACTTCAAGCACGAGGAGGCCGGGACCGGCCCCGTGTTCGCCCGCCAGCTGGAGGCGCTGCTGCCCCGCTGACCGCCGCTCCCGCCGTCGCCACCCGGGCCTGGATACGCTCGATGGCCGCGACCATGTCGATTCCCTCTTCCAGCACCGGACGCAGGGGATCGGCCATCCGCTCGAAGCGCGCCGCGATGGTAGCGAGGGTGAAGCGCGCGGGGTCGAGGCCCGGCGTCACCTCGCCCCACTCGAGCGGGCAGGAGGCGGGGGCGCCGGGCAGCGGCCGCAGCGAGAAGGGCGCCACGATCGTCTGCCCGTGGCCATTCTGCCCGAAGTCGATGTAGACCTTGCCGCCGCGGGCCCGCAGCGGCCGCGCCACCGTGGAGATGTCGGGCAACGCCTCGACCCCCAGCATCGCGAGAAGCCGCGCGAAGGTGCGGGTCTGCTCGTAGGTGTAGCGCGCGCCCAGCGGCAGCAGAATGTGCAGGCCGGTGGCGCCCGACGTCTTCACGTAGCTCGGCAGGGCGAGCCCGTCCAGGATGCCGCGCAGCGCGAGGGCCACCCGCACCACGTCGGTGAACGGAGCGCCCTTGGGATCGAGGTCGAGCACGAGCCAGTCCGGCCGCTCGAGCGAGGGCACCCGCGAGGCCCAGCAGTGGATCGGGATCGAGGCGCTGTTGGCCACGTAGCGCAGCATCTCCACGTCGTCCACCACCAGGTACGCGATGTCGCGCTCGGTGTCCTTCGAGTAGATGCGCTCGGTCCGCACCCACGGGGGCGCGAACTCGGGCGCGTCCTTCTGGAAGAAGGACTTCCCGGCGATGCCGTCCGGGAAGCGGGTCAGCACCAGCGGCCGGTCGCGCAGGTAGGGCAGCATGAAGGGCGCGACGCGCTCGTAGTACTCGATCAGGTCGGCCTTGGTGTAGCCCTCCGCGGGCCAGAAGACCTTGCGCGGGTTGGTGACCTTGAGCCGCGGCGCCGGCTCGGGCGCCGCGGCCGGCGCGGGAGCCGTGTCGACCGCGGGGCCGCCCGGCTCGGCGGCATCGACCGGCGCCATCTCCTCCGGCGCCTCGCGCCGGCACTCCTCCGGCTTCCGGTCCTCGCGCAGGCCGACGAAGGTCGGATGGCGGAGCCCGTCGTCCTCGGTCCAGTCGGTGAAGCGCACCTCGCACACCAGGCGCGGCTCGACCCAGTGGTGCCCACGCCCGGTGGGCACCGCCCCGGCCTCGAAGGGCGGCGTCGCGCGGGCGAGCGGGCGGAGCCGCTCCCAGATCGCGGCGAGACCGGCCTGGTCGAACCCGGTACCCACCTTCGAGACGTAGACGAGGCGCGGCGTCTCGGCCGGTCCGTCGTAGAGACCGAGGTGCAGCGCCCCGAAGTGCCCGCGCGAGCCCTGCGGATCGGTGTAGCCGCCGATCACGAACTCCTGCCGCTTCTGGCACTTGATCTTGATCCAGTCGCGGGTTCGCCCGCCCGGGTACACCCCGCGTGCCTTCTTGGCCACGATGCCCTCGAGGCGCTGCGCGGACGCGGCCTCGAAGAACGCGTCGCCCTCCCCGACCACGTGGTCGCCGTAGCGCACCGGCCCCAGCGGGGGCACGAGGAGCCGCAGGCACTCCTTGCGCTCGACGAGGGGCCGGCGGCGCAGGTCGCGATCGTCGAGCATGAGGCAGTCGAAGAAGACGCCGACCGCGGGCCGCTGCTGCGCGGCCATCGCGATCTCGCGCGGGTCGGTGAGCGCCATGCGCGGCTGCAGGCGCTGAAAGCTCGGTCGCCCCGCGTCGTCGAGCGCCACGATCTCCCCGTCGATGACGAAGCGCTCGATGGCGAGCGCCCGCAGCGCCCGCACCACCTCCGGGTAGCGCGAGGTCGTGTCCTGGCCGCTCCGCCCGTAGAGGGTCACGCGCTCGCCCCGGCGCTCCGCCAGCACCCGCACCCCGTCGTACTTGATCTCGAAGAGCCACGCCGGATCCGAGAAGGGCCGCTCCGCGAGAGTGGCCAGGGTGAAGGCCTGAGTCCTCGCGTCCACCTCGCCGCGCGGCGCGCCCAGCGCGTCGAGCCGCGCGCGCACCGCGGCCAGACGCCCGGGGCGATCGGCCATCTCCTCGACGGTGAGGCCGGAGAGCACCGACTGCGGGTAACGCTCGATCAGCTCGACGCCGCCGGGCGGCAGCGCGGCGCCGTCCGCCTTCTTGAGCAGCAGCCAGTCGCGGTCCTTGCCCGACATGCGCGCGAGGGTCCAGCGCCCCCGCATCTTGTGGCCGAAGATCTCCACCTCGAGCTTGCCGCGCGCGAGCTGATCGAGGGGCTCCTGCGGCTTGCTCGAGCGGTACCAGCCGTAGTCCCACACGATGACCGAGCCGGCCCCGTAGTTGCCCGATGGGATGACGCCCTCGAAGTCGCCGTACTCGATCGGGTGGTCCTCGACGTGGACCGCGAGCCGCTTCTCCTCCGCGTGGCCCGACGGCCCCTTGGGCACCGCCCAGCTCTTCAGCACCCCGTCCATCTCGAGGCGCAGATCGTAGTGCAGACGCCGCGCGGCGTGCTTCTGCACCACGAAGAGCCGGCCGCCCGACGGCGGACGCCCGCCGAAGGGCTCGGGCGTGCGATCCGGATCGCGCTTCTTGCGGTAGGCCTCGAGCGGCGGCGGTCGCTCGCCGCCGAGCGAATCCGGCACAATCCCTCGCCCCTTCGCGGGGGCCTCACCCCTATCCGGTGCGGTCGCCATCGGAGACTTGGAGCATAGCGGCCCGGGTGGTACTGTGCAAAGTCTCACGGCCATGGCACCCCATTCCATCGGCTCCGGCACCATCTCCTTCGGGCTGGTCTCCATCCCGGTGAAGCTCTACACCGCGGCCTCGAGCGGAGGCGTCAGCTTCAACCTGCTCCACGCCAAGTGCGGCAGCCGGATCAAGCAGCAGACCTTCTGCCCGGTGGACAACGAGGTGGTCGAGCGCGGCGCCCTCGTGAAGGGCTACGAGTTCCAGAAAGAGCAGTACGTCCGCTTCACCGACGAGGAGCTGAAGTCACTCGAGGGTGAGGCGTCGAAGGTCATCGACATCGCGGAGTTCGTGCCGCTTTCCACCGTGGACCCGATCTACTTCGAGAAGACGTACTACCTCGGCCCCGACAAGGGCGGGGAGAAGCCCTATCGGCTCCTCGCGGACGCGATGGCCAAGAGCGAGCGGGTCGCCCTCGCCACCTTCGTGATGCGCGGCAAGGAGAGCCTCGTGCTCGTGCGGCCGGCCCAGGAAGGGCTGATGCTGCACACGATGTATTTCGCCGACGAGGTGCGCGACTTCGGCGAGATCGAGAAGGGCAAGTCGGTGAAGCTCCGCGACGGCGAGCTCGAGCTGGCCGAGCGGCTGATCGGGGAGCTGTCGCACGACGAGTTCAAGCCCGAGCAGTACCAGGACGAGTACCGCAACCGGGTGCTCGAGGTGGTGAACTCCAAGGTGGAGGGCAAGGAGATCACCGCGGCCGCGCCGGAGACCCAGCGCGCGCAGGTGATCGACCTGATGGACGCCCTCAAGCAGAGCCTCGCCAAGCGCGCCGGCGCCGACGAGCGCCCGGCCGCGGGCGCCGCCGCCGGCAAGAAGCCCCCCGCCAAGGCGCCCAAGCGCGCCGCCGCATCCGACAAGGACAGGAAGGCGCAAGCCGGCCGGAAATGACCGCCTTCTCCACCCACGAGGTGGCGAAGATCCTCGGCCTGCCGGACTCGAAGATCCGCTCCTGCGCGCGCGCCGCGCTGCTCTCTCCCACCCGCGGGCCCGGCGGCCGTCTCCTCTGGTCGTTCCAGGACCTGCTCCTGCTCAAGACCACCCGCGGCCTGCTCGAGGCCCGCGTGCCCCCGGGGCGCATTCGCCGGATGGTCGCCTCACTGCGGCGCCAGCTGCCCGGCGATCAGGCGCTCTCGAGCGTAAGCGTCTACGCCGACGGCCGGCGAGTGGTCGCATGGGACGGCACCGCGCGCTGGCAGCCGGATTCCGGCCAGTTCCTCTTCAGCTTCGACGCGCCCGCCGTGGCCAAGGAGGAACCCGCGCCGGCCCGGGCGACCACGCCCGCGCCGGCCAGGGCCACGGCGCCGGTCGCGGCCGCCCGGACCGCGGCCGAGTGGTTCGATCTGGCCTGCGAGCTCGACCCCGCCTCCCCCGACGAGGCGCGCCACGCCTACGAGCAGGCCCTGGCCCTCGATGCCCGCCTGGCCGACGCCCACATCAACCTGGGGCGTCTGCTCCACGCCGGCGGTGACGCCGCCGGCGCGGAGGCGCACTACCGCGCGGCCATTCAGCACGCGCCGGAAGATGCCATCGCGCACTTCAATCTGGCCGGGCTGCTCGAGGAGACCGGCCGCGCGAGCGACGCGGTCGCGTCGTACCAGCAGGCCCTCGCCGCCGATCCCACCTTCGCCGACGCCCACTACAACCTGGGCTTGCTCCTCGATACGCTGGGCCGCCGGCCCGCGGCGATGACGCATCTTCGCGCCGCCCGGCGGCTCTACGCCCGCCGCTCCGCCTGACCCGCCGGGATTGTCCGATCCGGGTGACACCCGGCGTCAGATCCGGGGCGGTGAAAGGCCATCGCGACCTGTTATTTCAGCAAGTTAGAGGCCTGGCAATCCCATTGCAGCATCTCCTGGTCGTTGAACCGCACTCATACGACGAGGAGACCGCAATGAGGACAATCATCGGATGGACGGTCGGCGCCGCGTGCGCGACCGTGATCGTGACCGGCGTCTCCGCTCCCGCGCCCGCGCAGGAGGCGAAGAACGACCGGCGGGAAATCCGCCAGGACTCCCGCGAGATCCGCGGCGATCGCAAGGAAGTCGCCCGGGACACGCAGGAGGTCCGGCGCGACCGCAAGGACCTCGAGGCGTCCCGCCAGCAGCTACGCGACGCGTACAAGTCCGGCGACGCCGCGGCGATCAAGGCGGCCCGCGAGAACTACCAGAAGAACCGCAGCTCGCTCCGCGGCGATCTGAAGGATCGCCGACAGGATGCCCGCGACCTGCGCCAGGACAAGCAGGATCGGCGACAGGACGTGAAGGATCTCCACGAGGACCAGGTCCAGGCCCGCGCGCGTCAGACCAAGTAACGCGCGCCGGGAACCGTCACGCACGGGGGAGCGGCCCATCGGGCCCTCCCCCGTTTTCGTTGCGAGCTAGGTCAGATCGGCGGGATGGCGCTCGTGCCAGTCGGTCCGCGACTGGTACGCGCGTGCCGCGGCCAGGACGGTGCACTCCTCCCACGCCCGCCCCATGAACTGCAGGCTGGTCGGCAGCCCGCGCGGGCCGAATCCGTTCGGCACCGCCACCGCGGGCAGCCCGGCGCCGTTGCCCACCGCGCCCATCACGTCGCGCGCGGTGCCGCGGATCGCGCTGCGCACCTCGCCGTCCAGCCGGGCCGCCTCG
>DASZJM010000035.1:0-6651 GCA_035948165.1 Candidatus Methylomirabilota bacterium | reverse complement strand
CCTGCCCGCGGTGATCTTTGTCGGGCTCTGGATGGTCGTCATGAAGCGGATGAATCCCCAGAGCGGGATGATGTCGATCGGCAAGAGCCGGGCGAAGGTGTACGTCGAGCACCAGACCGGGGTCAGCTTCGACGACATCGCCGGCATCGACGAGGCCCGGGCCGAGCTGATGGAGATCGTCGATTTTCTGAAGAACCCGGAGCGGTACCGCCGACTCGGCGGCAAGATCCCGAAGGGCGTGCTCCTGGTCGGGGCGCCGGGGACCGGGAAGACCCTGCTCGCCAAGGCGGTCGCCGGTGAGGCGGGGGTTCCCTTCTTCAGCCTGACCGGCTCGGACTTCGTGGAGATGTTCGTGGGGGTCGGGGCGGCACGAGTGCGTGATCTCTTCGCCCAGGCGCAGACGAAGGCACCGAGCATCGTGTTCATCGATGAGCTGGACGCGGTGGGCAAGGCGCGCGGCGTCCGTTCCAGCTTCGGAGGGCACGACGAGCACGAGCAGACGCTCAATCAGCTCCTCGCCGAGCTCGACGGCTTCGACACCCAGGCCGGGGTGATCATCCTCGCCGCGACCAACCGGCCGGAGATCCTCGATCCCGCCCTCCTGCGTCCCGGTCGCTTCGATCGGCAGGTCGTCATCGACCGGCCCGATCTGAAGGGGCGAGAGAAGATTCTCAGGGTGCACACGCGGGCGGTCACGCTGGCTCCGGACCTGGACCTCTCGCTCATCGCGGCCCGCACTCCGGGCTTCGTGGGAGCCGATCTGGCCAATCTGGTCAACGAGGCCGCGCTCCACGCGGCGCGGGAGGGCAAGGAGGCGGTGGACCTCACGGACTTCGACCAGGCCCTCGACCGGATCGTGGGCGGGCTAGAGCGGAAGTCCCGGATCATCAGCCCGAAGGAGAAGGAGATCGTCGCTCACCATGAGGCCGGTCACGCGCTGGTCGCGGAGTCCCGCGAGCACGCCGACAAGGTCTCGAAGATCTCGATCATCCCTCGCGGGGTGGCCGCGCTCGGGTACACGCAGCAGCAGCCGACGGAGGATCGTTATCTGATGACGCGGGCGGAGCTGCTGGATCGGCTGGACGTGCTGCTGGGCGGGCGGGTGGCGGAGGAGATCATCTTCGGCGACGTCTCCACCGGCGCCCACGACGACCTCCAGCGGGCGAGCGACCTGGTGCGCCACATGGTGACCCAGTACGGGATGAGCGATGAGCTGGGGCTGGGGACGTTCGAGCGACCGCGCTCGGCTCTGTTCCTTGGCGGCCCGGGCCCGGGCGATCGCGAGTACAGCGAGGACACCGCCCGGATGATCGACGCCGAGATGCGCCGGCTGCTCGAGGCCGCCCACCTCCGGGTCCAGACGACCTTGAAGGAGAAGCGCAACCTACTCGAGGTGCTGGCGAAGGTGCTGATCGAGAAGGAGGTCGTCGATCGCGACGCCCTCACGGCTCTCCTTGCCTGAGTCCCGGCCGTGACCGGGGACCCGGCGGAGTGGTCGATCGACCACATCAGTGCCGTGACGGTGGCGGTGTTCGAGATGGCCGAGTCGGTGGCGTTCTATGAAAAGCTTGGACTGGACGTCTCGTACGGCGGGCCCCACGCGCCCTTCACGACGATGCGGGCCGGGCAGAGCGTCATCAACCTTCGCCAGGCGCCCACCCAGGCCGGCAATCCCTGGAATCGGGTCATCCTGCGGGTTCGCGGGGTGGACGCCCTTCACCGCCATTTCGTCGAGAAGGGCCTTCGCCCGACGGCGCCGCGGAATGCCGAGTGGGGCGAGCGCTATTTCGAGGTCGCGGACCCTCAGGGAGTCGTGATCAGCTTCGCCGAGGTGCTCTGAGCTCAGACGCGCGGGGTCCGTCCCATCGTCGATCGGTAGGCGGCCAGGAGGACGATCGAGCCGACGACCGCCATGACGAACCCCACCGGATCGCCGTCCCCGTACCAGCCGACCAGCCGGCCCAGAAAGCCACCGACGAGAGATCCCACGATTCCGAGAAGCACCGTGATGAAGAAGCCGCCCGGATCACGCCCCGGCATCAGGAACTTGGCCACGATCCCGACGGCCAGACCGAAGAGTATCCATCCAATGATGTACATCGCGCTCTCCCCTTCAAAAGGTCAGTTCGTTCTTGACCGCACGGACCCCGGGCACGTCGCGGGCCAGCTCGGAAGCGCGGGCGCTGGCCCCGATGCTGGCCGCGATGCCGGTGAGCATGACCACGCCGTCATCCGTACGGACGGCGACCTCGGTCAGCTGATCGGTCTTCGCGAAGCGGCTTTCAACCAGGCGAGTGATCTCCTGGTCTGAGATGTCGGTCATCTTGCGGTCCCTGGGTGCCACCACTTGCAGATCGTTCTTGACGGCCTTGACGTGCTCGATGCCCCCCGCAATCGAGGCGGCCGCCGTCCTGGCCTCCTGCGAGTCGACCTTGCCGTAGAGACGGACCGTGCCATTCACGGTTTCCACGCTGACCTGGCTGCCCTTGACCCGCTCGTCCGCGTAGAGCGCGATCTTGGTCCTCGCGGTCAGCCATGAGTCGGCTACCTCGGTCTTCGCGTCCCGGGCCGCGCTCCGCGCCTGCCACTCCTTCTGGTTGGTGGCCTGGGACGCCACGCAAGCGGGCGCCGCCAGGAACCCGACCGACGCGAAGGCGAACACGGCGGCGAAGAATCTCGAGTGACGCATGGTCCCTTGGCCTCCATCTGGTGGAATGCCCACGACGTAGCGGATGTGGCGTCCCGACTGTACGGGGCGCGCTCTCGGCCGTAGCCGGGTCAGCGCACGGCCGGGCGAGCGGGTCGGTCGTCAGGGGAGGGCCGGATCGCGTCTTGCCCGCTCTGGAGCGTGGAGCCGATGTGCTCCGCCGCGGTGGCCAGCGCCTGGATCTGGTCGGCGGTCTTGGTCCGCACGCCCCGGGTCTTCTCGACCAGGTAGCCGTGTAGCTCATCGCCCCACATCCAGACGGCCAGCGCCCCGGCCATCGCGCCCGCGAGGAATCGAAGCATGGCTCCTAGGCCCGGCCCGGGACGAACAACCGGATGAGCCAGAGCAAGGCCACCGCGCCGACGAACGCCATGAAGAGGCTGATGAAGAAGCCTCCTCCCCCGACGCCCAGGAACGCGGCAAAGATCCAGCCGCCCACGAAGGCGCCGACGATCCCGACGGCGATGTCTCCCATGACGCCGTAGCCGTGGCCGCTGACCACGCGGCCCGCCAGCGCGCCTGCGATCAACCCGATCAGAATGAAGAGCATGAAGTGCATGGATTCCTCCCGTGTTGGTGCTTCTGGCCGTCACGCTAGCAGTCCAGCGCAGCACCCGGATACTGGACTTTGGTCGCATTGGCGCGGAGTCCGCCTGAAGCTACAGTGGCGATCGGATGTCGAGTCCGATTTCTCTCTCCAGGCGCGGGTGTCCGGGCGGAAGAGTGCTGGTCGTGGCCTTGCTCGCCCTGCTCTGCGGCGCGCCGTCGAGTCCGGGCCGTGTGGTGAGATCGGCCCGGACCGTGGTGCTCCTGTATCCGGAGGCGCGGCTCCTGCCGGAGATCCTGGCGGTGGAGGACGCGATCCGCCCGGCCCTCGACCCGGACGGCGCGGTCAGCCTGTACACCGAGTATCTCGACCTCGCCCGGACGACGGACGTGGAGTACGAGCGCCAGGTGATCGCGCTCCTGCGCGAGAAGTACGCGAGCCGGAGAGTGGATCTGATCATGCCGGTTGCGTTTCCGGCCCTGCGGTTCTTTCTGAGCCACCGGGCGGAGCTCTTCCCCGGCGTGCCGGCGGTGTTCGCGGCGGCGAACCTGGATGCGGTCACCGGGCTCGATCTCGGGTCCGACATCACGGGGGTCCGGCTACCGTCGGAGTGGGGCGCGACGCTGGAGGCCGCGCTCGCCCTCCAGCCGAGGACGCGGCGGGCGATCGTGATCAGCGGGACGTCGGCGACCGACCAGAACCTGCAGGCGGCGGCCGCTCACGACCTCGCTCGGTACCGCGACCGCGTCGAGATCACGTACCTCGCGGGCTGGCCGATCGCGCGCCTGCTGGACGAAGTCGCCACGCTGCCGAAGGACACCGTCGTGCTGTTCGTGTCGCTCCTGCGGGATCAGGCGGGACGCCTGTTCACCGATCCGGAGGCCGTATCGCTCATTACCCGCGCGTCGAGCGTACCGGTGTACGGCTGGTCGGAGACCCATCTGGGACACGGGATCGTGGGCGGGCGCCTCGCCAGCTTCGAGAGCCAGGGCACGAGGGCGGCCGAGCTGGCGATGCGAGTCCTCGGCGGTGAGCGGCCGGGGGCGCTTCCGGTCGTCGACGGGAGCGCCACCGCGTACATGTTCGACGAGCGGCAGCTCCGGCGCTGGGGTCTCAGCGCGAGCCGGCTCCCGGCGGGTAGCATCGTGCGATACCAGGACGCCTCGCTGTGGGACCTGTACGGGTGGAACATCGTCGGCGTGGGCGCCCTGGTCGCCGCCCTCGCGCTCCTCAGCACCGGGCTCTTGATCGAGCGCTCGGGGCGGCGCCGAGCGGAGGTATCGCTGGGCGAGCGGCTCCGCTTCGAGACGCTGCTCGCGGAGGAGGCGGCCACCTTCAGCCGCGTGTCCGCAGCCGACGTCGATCACGAGATCGAGCGGGCGCTGCGTCGGATCGCCGACTTCCTCGGCGTGGACTGGAGCACCTTGACCGAGTACTCCGAGGACAGCCGGACCGCGCGGGTCACGCACCGGTGGATGGCCGAGGGGATGGATCCGCAGCCGGTGGCGGCGCTCGGCCTCGGAGAGATCCCCTGGAGCGTGGCGCAGCTCCGACGGGGAGCCACCGTCCGGTTCGCCCGGGTCGAAGAGCTGCCGGAAGTGGGGGCGGCGGTGGATCGGCAAACCTACCGCCGGCTGGGCGTCAAGTCGAGTGTCGCGGTCCCATTGACCATGGAGGGCGTCGTGATCGGGGCCCTCGCCTTCAGCGCGGTGGCGGTCGAGCGCGCCTGGCGGGACGAGTTCGTCCAGCGACTGCAGCTGCTCGGCGAGGTGTTCGCCAATACCCTGTCGCGGCGGCGCGCGGAGATGGAAGGGCAACGGCTCCGGCAGGATCTCGCCCACATCGGGCGGGTCTCGACGGTCGGGGAGCTGACCGCATCGCTGGCCCACGAGCTCAATCAGCCGCTCACCGCGATCCTGGCCAATGCCCAGGCGGTGCGGCGCATCCTCGACGCCGGCCAGGCCGATCTGATCGAGGTGCGCGCCATCGTGGACGACATCGTCGATGACGACAAGCGCGCGAGCGACGTGATCGGCCGGCTGCGGAGCCTCCTCAAGAAGGGCACCCTCGAGCGCTCGAGCCTCGACATGAGCGAGCTGGTGGGCCAGGTGGCCCGGCTCGTCGCCGGCGATGCGGTCCTTCGGGGCGTGGTGATCCGGCTCGAGCTGGCCCCCGACCTCCCGCCGGTGGCCGCGGACCGGGTGCAGCTCCAGCAGGTCGTCATGAATCTGATCCTCAACGGGCTCGACGCGATGCGAGATTCAGCCATCGGGAGCCGTATCCTGCTGCTTCGAACGGCCCGCGCGGGCGAGGGAAGCGTCGCGGTGACGGTCCAGGATTCCGGGGCCGGTATCGAGAGCACCGAGCTCGGCCAGGTCTTCGACGCCTTCTACACGACGAAGGCCAACGGTCTGGGAATGGGACTGGCCATCGTGAAATCCATCGTGGAGGCGCACGGGGGGCGGGTGGAAGCCCGGAACAGTCCAGAGGGCGGCGCTACGTTCTCGTTCGCGCTGCCGATCGGCCAGAAAGGACCGTGATGGCTCCTCCCCGGCCGGTGGTGTTCGTGGTCGACGACGACGCGTCGGTGCGGAAGAGCCTGGCGCGACTGGTGAAGACCGCCGGCTACGAGGTTGAGGCGTTCGCCTCGGTGAGCGAGTTCCTCGCCCGTGCTCCCTTCGAGGGTCCCGGCTGCCTGCTCCTGGACGTGCGCATGCCCGGCCGGACCGGGCTCGATCTACAGGAGACGCTCCGCGCCGCGGAGCGGCGTTTGTCGATCGTCTTCATCACCGGCCACAGCGACGTCGGGTCGAGCGTCACCGCGATGAAGGGTGGGGCGGTCGACTTCCTCACGAAGCCCCTGGACGAGGAAGCGCTCCTGACCGCCATCCGGCAGGCGGTGGGTCGGACGATCGACGAGCAGGCCGAGCAGGGCCGAGTGACCGCGGTCCGGAACTGCGTCGCGACGCTCACCCCACGGGAAGCCGAGGTCTTCGCGCTCGTGGTGACCGGGTTGCTGAACAAGCAGATCGGGGGCCGGCTGGGCATCGCCGAGAAGACGGTCAAGGTGCACCGCGCCCGCGTCATGGAGAAGATGCAGGCGGGCTCGCTCGCCCAGCTCGTCCGGCTCGCCGGCACCGGAGGAATAATTGCCGCGCGAGCCTGAGGCGATCTCCATCGTGGACGACGATCTATCGGTGCGCCGGGCGCTCCGACGGCTCGTCGGGTCGGCCGGGCACCTCGTCGAGACGTTCGCTTCGGCCCAGGAGGTCCTCGACGCGGCGCGCTGGGCCGCCATGGGTTGCCTGGTCCTGGACGTCCACATGGATGGCATGAGCGGCTTCGAGCTTCAGGAGCGGCTAATCTCGGACCGTTGCGTGGTCCCGATCATTTTCAT
>DASZJM010000034.1:0-2650 GCA_035948165.1 Candidatus Methylomirabilota bacterium | reverse complement strand
CCGAGATACGAGCGGCGCACCCGGTCGTCGGCCAGCAACGTCTCGTATCGCCCCTCCAGCACGATGTGCCCCGTCTCCAGCACGTAGCCGTGGTCGGAGCGCTCCAGCGCCTCCGCCACGCGCTGCTCCACCAGCAGGATCGTCACCCCGTCCTCCCGGTGGATCTGCGAGATGCGCTCGAAGATCGTGTCGGCCACGCTGGGGGCCAGGCCCATCGACGGTTCGTCCAGCATCAGGAGACGCGGCGCGCAGGCCAGGCCGCGGCCGATCGCCAGCATCTGCTGCTCGCCGCCCGAGAGCGTGCCCGCGAGCTGCGCCGACCGCTCGGCCAGGATCGGGAACAGCGTGTGGATGCGGTCGAGCGTCTGCGCCCACTGCGCGCGCCCCGCCTTCGGGTACGCGCCCATCTCGAGGTTCTCGCGCACGGTGAGCGTCTTGAATACCTGCCGGCCCTCCGGCACGTGCGCGATGCCGAGGTGCGCGCGGTCCGACGCCCGCCGGGACAGCAGGCTCTCGCCCGCGAAGGAGATCGACCCCGCGACCGGCGCCACCACCCCGCTGATCGTCTTGAACAGGGTGGACTTGCCGGCGCCGTTCGGTCCCACCAGCGTGACGAACTGCCGCTCCGCGACGGACAGGCTCACGTCCGACAGGGCGCGCAGCCCGCCGTACGCCACCGAGAGGTTCCGGACCTCAAGCATCGCGGCGGGCCAGCCACTTCTTGCCGAGGTACGCCTCGATCACGGAGGCGTCCTCGACGACGACGCGAGGCAGGCCCGTGGCGAGCACGCGTCCGTGGTCCAGCACCACGAAGCGGTCGGCGAGGCGCATCATCGCATGCATTGTATGCTCGATGATGCAGATCGTCATGCCCTGCTCGCGCAGCCGCGCCAGCACGCCGAGCACGTCGTCGCACTCCTCCCGGCCGAGACCGGCCAGCGTCTCGTCCAGCAGCAGCAGGCGCGGATTGCCCGCCAGCGCGCGCGCCAGCTCCATGAGGCGGAGCTGCTTGTTGGTGAGCTGGCCGGCGCTCACCCCCGACCGGTCGTGCAGGCCCACCTGGTGGAGCGCCTGCACCGCCCGGGCGATCGCCTCGCGATCGGACAGGCCGGCCCCGTACGCGCCGACGATCACGTTGTCGAGCACGGGCAGGCGCGGGAAGCTGCGCACGACCTGGAACGTGCGGCCCACGCCCATGCGGCAGACCTCGTAGGTCTTCCTGCCCAGCATCGGCTGGCCGTCGAGGCGGGCCGCGCCCTCATCGGCGGTGAGCACACCGTTGAGCACGTTGAACAGCGTGGTCTTGCCCGCGCCGTTCGGCCCGATGATGCCGAGGATCTCGCCCTCCGCGACCGAGAAGCTCACTTCGCTGACCGCGCGGAGGCCGCCGAAGGCGCGCGAGAGCCCCTCGACCTGCAGGAGCGGGCCCGCCGTGTGGACGGACGCACGACGGGCCAGCGGCGGGAGCGCTACCGGCTCCACGTCGGGCCCCACATCGGCAACCCCGCGCGGCGACTCCCGGCGGAGCAAGCGGTCGCGCACGGTCCAGTAGAGCCCGTCGGGCGAGAGCAGCATGACGGCGATGATGGCGACGCCGTAGACCACGCCCTGGATGCCGGGCAGATACGTGCCCAGCTCGGCCTGCAACGTCTCCGCGAGCGGCACCAGGATTGCGGCGCCGATCACCGGGCCCCACACCGAGGCCACGCCGCCGAACAGCGTGACCACCACCGCCTGGGCGGAGACCAGCATGCCGAACACCGAGTCCGGCGTGACGACCAGCAGCACGCGCGCGTAGAAGCCGCCCGCCACCGCGCCCATCATCCCCGACACCACCAGCGAGCGCATCTTCCAGAGGCGCGCGTTGATGCCCGCCGCCTCCGCGGCCAGCTCGTTCTGCCGGATGGCCAGCAGGGCCAGGCCGAAGCGCGAGTTCTCGATGACCAGCGAGACGACCACCCCGCCGACCAGCAGCAGGACGGCGAGCAGCGTGTACACGCGCTGCTCGTCGAACTCCATGAAGGCGAGCCCGTTCTCACGGTGCATGGGCATCGACACTTCCTGGAAGCCCAGGTACTGCATCACGTAGAGGATGGCGAGCGGATAGGCCAGCATCGACAGCGCGAAGTAGTGCCCGCGCAGCCGGAACGTGGGCAGGCCGATCAGGATGGCGGCGAGGCCACCCAGGACCATGCCGAGCGGGATGCCGAGCCAGGGCGAGAGGTTCCAGTAGACCAGCGCCAGCGTGACCGTGTACGCGCCGATGCCGAAGAAGCTGGCGTGGCCGAAGGAGAGCTGGCCGCCGTAGCCGGAGAGGATGTTCCACGAGACCCCGAACAGCGCCCACACCGGCACCAGGGTCATGATCAGCTGGTAGTAGCTGTTGCGCACGAAGAGCGCGGCCAGCAGGTAGACGATGGAGAGGACGGCGAGGACCGCGAGGTTCCGCCGCAGGAGCGGGCCGGCGCCCTGCCTCATGCCCGCTCCGCCGAGCGGCCGAAGAGGCCCTGCGGGCGCAGCAGCACGATCATGAGGAACACGACGAAGATAGCCGCGTTCTGCAGCTGCGGCGGCAGGATCAGGGCCGAGAACTGCTGGACGAAGCCGACGGTGACCCCGCCCCAGAACGCCCCGAAGATGCTGCCCATGC
>DASZJM010000033.1:0-2127 GCA_035948165.1 Candidatus Methylomirabilota bacterium | reverse complement strand
CTCGATAGCTCGCGGAGCGTCGGCTGGTTGCAGCCCGTGGGCCGGATGCGTCAGGACAAGCTGAGTGCGTAGCCCGCCCATGTCGCCATGGTCATCGATGATCACGTAGCCGTCCACCGCATGCTCCGCGAGCCAGGAGGCGATCTCATCAGACCGGTCGGCGCCGAGCACCCCGGTCGGAGTCTTGTCGATGACGCGGCCGACGAAGCCTGCCGCTTCGAGCATCTCCTGCAGCTCGGTGACGGTCTTGCCATGCCGCCAGGTCGACGAGACGACGACATCGGCTCCCGCACCCGCCACGATCTCGTTCAACACCCGGATGCACCCGGGGTCCAGTTCCCCGTAGCGGTCCCAGCGGTGGATCGGCGCCAGCACACCGTCGATATCGAGAAACACCACCCGTCGCGTCCCCACGGTCATGGCACGCGCCACAGGAAGATGTGGTTGCGGATCCCGTGTACCGAGAGGGTGACCGTCCCCTCGGGCACCCAGTCGCCGATGCCGTAGCGGTGAGACACGATCCGGCTGCCGGGCCTGAGCTGGCTCGTGAGCTTGGGCCGCAGTCGCGCATTCACCTCCGGCGAGAGGAAGAGCGTGACCACCGTCGCGCTCTGGATATCGGTATCGAAGATGTCCTGGACGCGGAACGTCACGCGGTCGGCGACCCCGGCCCGGACCGCGTTCGCCTGGGCCTCCCGGATGCGCTGGGGGTCGAGATCCACGCCCACCCCGCGCGCCCCGAACTCCTTGGCGGCCGCGATGACGATGCGCCCGTCGCCGCACCCGAGGTCGTAGACGACGTCGTCGCGCGTGACGCCGGCCAGGGTGAGCATGGCGTTCACGATCTCGAGATCGGTCGCGACGAAGATCACGTCGAGCTTGGCGGGGGCTGCGGGCTCGCTGACGCCGCCCGCCGGCACGCCCGCAGCGCAGCCGGACAGCGCGACTGCCATCAGGATCGGGCCGAACAGGCGGATCACAGGGAACGAGAGCGGCTAGGGCTCGGAGCTGGGCGTGGGCGCGGTGGGATCGAGGAGCCCGGCGTCCTTGAGGTCTGCCCACAGCCCGGCCGAGATGGGACGCCCGATCAGCGCCACGTTCTCTTCCACCTCGGCGATCGAGCGCGCGCCGGGGATCACCGAGACGATGGCCGGGTGGGCGAGCACGAACTGGAGCGCGGCCGCGCGCAGATCCACCCTGTGGCGCGCGCACACCGCGGCGATGCGCCGGGCCTTGTCCATCATGGCCGCGTCGGCCGGACGGTAGTTGTACGTCGCGCCCTCGCGCGGACCCACCGCGAGGATCCCGCTGTTATAGGGGCCGCCCGCCACCACCGCGATCCCGCGCTCCAGGCAGTAGGGCAGGAACTCCGGCAGCGCGCTCTGGTCGAGCAACGTGTAGCGCCCGGCGAGCAGGAAGCAGTCACAGAAGCCGCGCCGCGCGAAGTCCAGCTCCATCTGCCACTGGTTCATCCCGGCGCCGATGGCCTTCACCCGCCCCTGCGCGCGCAGCTCCATCAGCACGGGGAACGCCTCCGCCACCGCCTGGGCGTGGTGGTCGTCCGGATCGTGAACGAAGAGGATGTCCACGCGCTCGAGCCCCAGACGCTCCAACGAGGACTCGAACGAGGCGCGCACCCCGGCCGCGCTGAAGTCGAAGGCCCAGGTCGGCGGCCCACCGGGCGCGCCGGGCCGCAGCACGCGTCCCACCTTGGTCGACAGCACGAAGCGTTCCCGTGGCACCCCGCGCAGCGCCCGACCGTAGCGCGCCTCGCTCTGGCCGACCCCGTACATCGGCGCGGTGTCGAGATAGGTGAGCCCGAGCGCGAGGCTCCGCCGGATAAGCCCCACGCCCTCGTCCTCCGGCGTGGGGCGCTGCGGGTCAGTGGCGGGCGGCGCGCCGGAGAGCGCGACACCGCCCAGCCCCAGCCGCGAGACGCGTACGCCGGTGCGCCCGATCTCGGCGGTGTCGGTAGCATGGGGGACGGGCGAAGGCGAGGCCATGGGGCGCGCGTGCACGGCGATACTCGGTGGGGAGGCCGGGCTTGTCAAGTAGTTGATCGCCAAGATTCTGAACGGCGTGTCGATTCCATTGGTCCCCGTTCGACTCATGGATGGAGCGGGCAGC
>DASZJM010000032.1:0-3534 GCA_035948165.1 Candidatus Methylomirabilota bacterium | reverse complement strand
GGCGGCTACAAGTCGCCGCGCTGGGTCGACTTCGTGGCCGAGCTGCCCAAGACCGCCACCGGCAAGATCCAGCGGTTCGCGCTCCGGCAGCGCTGAGATGCGGGTCGTCGTCGAGCGCGTCGCCAAGACTTTCCACGACCGCCGGGGCCGCGACCGCCGGGGCCGCGACGTGGTCGCGCTCGGTCAGGTCGACTTCGCGGTCGAGTCGCGCGAGTTCGTGGCCCTACTGGGGCCCTCCGGCTGCGGCAAGTCGACGCTGCTCGGCATCATCGCCGGCCTCCTGCCCGCGAGCGCGGGCCGGGTGTACTTCGAGGGCGAGGCGCGGCCCGGCCGGGCGCCGGTGACCGCCACCGTGTTCCAGGAGTTCGCCCTCTTCCCCTGGCGCACCGTGCGAGCCAACGTCGAGTTCGGCCTCGAGGAGCTGGGCGTCTCCGGGCTCGAGCGGGCCGAGCGGGCGGGGCACTACCTCGACATGACCGGTCTCGGCGGCTTCGAGGGCAAGTACCCGCACCAGCTCTCGGGCGGCATGCGCCAGCGGGTGGGCATCGCGCGGGCGCTGGCGGTCGAGCCCGCGGTGCTGCTGCTGGACGAGCCCTTCTCCGCCCTCGACGCTCAGACCCGCACCCTCATGATGGACGAGCTGCTCGCCATCTGGGAGCGCACCCGCCAGACCATTCTCTACGTCACCCACAACATCCAGGAGGCGGTGTTCATGGCCGACCGGGTGATCGTGCTGTCGCGCCGGCCCGGCGAGGTGCTCGACGTCGTGCCGATCAAGCTGCCGCGTCCGCGGCGCGAGAGCCAGCAGGGCGACCCGATCTTCGTCCAGACCGCGGACCGCATCTGGGGGCTGATCAAGTCGCAGGCCCAGGCCGCGCTGCTCGACGACGAGATCGTGGCGGAGCGCGGGCCCTGATGGCGGTCGAGCGCCTGGTCGTCGTCGATCGCACCGCGTTCCTGCGCCGCCCGGACTACCGCGCGGTGCGGGTGCTGGCCCTGCTGGGGCTCGTGCTGGCGTGGGAGCTGGTGACCCGCACCGGATGGGTCTCCTCGCTCTTCCTGCCGTCGCCTTCGGGGGTGCTGGCGGAGGGACTCGACATGGTGCGCTCGGGGCAGCTCTTCGTACATCTGCTCAAGAGCCTCGAGCGCCTCGCCTGGGGCTTCGGGATCGGCGCGCTGGCCGGCGTGGGCGTGGGCGTGGCGGTGGGGTTCTTCGCGCTGGCCGACGCGGTGGTGCAGCCGATCATCGCGGCCACCTTTCCGATCCCCAAGATCGCCCTGCTGCCGCTCCTGATCCTGTGGCTCGGCATCGGCGAGGCATCCAAGGTGGCGGTGGTGGCGCTCGGCGTGTTCTTTCCGATGGCCATCAACACCTACGCGGGCGTTCGGCAGGCCGACCCGCTGCTGATCCGTGCCGCCGTCTCCTTCGGGGCGGGGCGCTGGAGTCTCATCCGCAAAGTCATTCTGCCGTCGGCGCTGCCGATGGTCTTCGCCGGGCTCAAGCTGGGCGCGGGCATCGCGCTCCTGCTGCTGGTGGCGGCCGAGCAGATCGCCGCCGACGCGGGCATCGGCTTCCTGATCTTGCAGTCCGGCAACCTGATGGAAACCACGCGGCTCATGGTGGGCATCGTCGTGCTCTCGCTCCTCGGCCTGGCCTCGTACTGGGCCCTGGGCGCGCTCGAGCGGGCGGTGATCCGCTGGCGCCACACCTGACGCCAACGCATATCGCCCACATATATCGGAGGACCGTGCGCATGACCCTGACCCCTCTCCGCGGCCTGGCCCGGCTGGCCCTGGCGCTCGCGCTCGTGGCCGGCCTTACCGCCGCGGCGCCCGCGCATGCCCAGTCCACCCCGGCGCCCCGGCCCAGCGCGATCAAGATCGGCGTGCTCAAGCTGACCTCCTCGGCGCCCATCTTCGTCGGCGTCGAGAAGGGCTTCTTCAAGGAGTTCGGCGTGGAGCCGGAGCTGGTCTACTTCCAGGCCGCCGCGCCCATCGCCACCGCACTGGCCGCGGGCCAGCTCGACGTGGGAGCCACCGGGCTCACCGCCGCGCTCTACAACATCGTGCTGGGCGGCGAGAAGGTGTGGATCGTGGCCGACAAGGGACGCGAGTGGCCGGGCTACCCGCTGGTGGCCATCGTGGTGCAGAAGGAGGCCTGGGACGCGGGCCTCCGGTCGATCAAGGACCTCAAGGGCAAGCGCATCGGCGTCACCCAGCTCGGCTCCACGTTCCACTACCACATCGGCAACATCCTGGAGAAGGAGGGTCTCCATCTCGCAGACGTGAAGATCGTGCCGCTCCAGGCCATGCCGGCCACCGTGGAGGCGCTCAAGGGCAAGCAGGTCGACGCCATCCTGGTGCCCCAGCCCTTCCCGGGCGCCGCCGAGGCCCAGGGCTTCGGCAAGATCCTCGCGTGGGCGGGCGATCTCTACCCGTGGCAGATCGCGGCGATCTTCTACTCGGACAAGCTGGCCGCCGACCGCTCCCGGGCGGTCGCGTTCATGAAGGGCTACGTGAAGGCGTCCCGCTACTACTTCGACGCCGCGCTGGTGCAGAAGGACGGGCGGATCACGCCCGGGGCGCACTACGACGAGGTCGTGGAGATCACCGCGAAGTACACCGGAGCCCGGCCCGAGATCATCAAGCTCGGGTTCCCTTTCCAGGACCGGAGCGGGAGGCTGCTGGTCCCGGACATCGAGCGGCAGATGAGCTGGTGGGTGGCGAACGGGTTCATGAAGAAAGCGCTGCCGCTCAAGAGCGTCGTGGACACCTCCTTCCTGGAGGAGGCGGCGCGGGCGATCGATCGCTAGATTGGCTAGATGGGGCGCGGGTTTAAGCGTTGCCCCTCAGGCGCCACTCCTGCTATGATCCGGGCGTCGTGAGTGCCCCGTTCGGGAAGGTCCTCATCGCCAATCGCGGCGAGATCGCCGTCCGGGTCATCCGGGCCTGCCGCGAGCTGGGCATCGCCACCGTCGCGGTCTTCTCCGAGGTCGACCGGGAATCGCTCCACGTGCTGGTCGCGGACGAGGCGGTGCCCATCGGGCCCGCGCCCGCCACCGAGAGCTACCTGGTCATCGATCGCCTGATCGCGGCCGCGCGTGCGACCGGCGCCGAGGCCGTGCACCCGGGCTACGGCTTCCTGGCCGAGAACGCGGCGTTCGCGGAGGCGTGCCAGGCGGCGGGGCTCACGTTCATCGGGCCGCCGCCGGCAGCCATTCGCGCGATGGGCGACAAGATGTCGGCGCGGCGCGTGGCCATCAAGCTCGGGGTACCGGTGGTGCCCGGCACCGAGCAGCCGGTGACCGACGACGCGGAGGCCGCGCGCGTTGCCGGGCAGGTGGGCTACCCGGTGATGCTCAAGGCGGCGATGGGCGGCGGCGGCAAGGGCATGCGCCTGGTGCGCGCCCCCGGGGAGCTGGCGAGCGCGCTGCGCGCGGCGCGCGCCGAGGCCGGGGCCGCCTTCGGCGACGCCGCGGTCTACATCGAGCGCTACGTGGAGGAGCCGCGCCACATCGAGATCCAGGTGCTGGC
>DASZJM010000031.1:0-12020 GCA_035948165.1 Candidatus Methylomirabilota bacterium | reverse complement strand
TCCTGACGCTGGATGAGCGCGGTGCCGAGCCCGAACTCCTGCATGAGCTCGACCATCGCGAGCACGCTCAGCGCGATGGCGTAGAGGCCGTAGTCCTCCGGAGCCAGCATCCGAGCCAGGAGGACGGTCACCGCCCACGAGATGAGCTGACCCCACAGCCGGGTGGCGCCGTACCAGGCCGCCGACTTGACCGCGAGGGTGCGCAGGGTGGATCGCTCGCTCATGGCTTGCCCGGCCCGGCCGCCGCGTCACCCCCGGCCTGCAGTGCCTCGGCCGGCGGTCCCGGGTCCTCGCTCACGAGTCGCTCGAGCCCACCCAGGATCTGAGTCCAGTCGTGGTTCCGCTCCACGCACGTGCGCGCGGCCGCCGCATAGCGCTCCCGGCGGGCCGGGTCATCCAGTAGCGACACCACCCCGCGACTGAACGACTCGGGATCGTCCGAGACCAGGAGGTCCCGCCCGGCCTCCGCGTTGATCCCATTGAACGCGGCCGGGCTGGCGACGACAGGCACGCGCATGGCCATCGCCTCGAGGACCTTGTTCTGAAGTCCCCGCGCGATGCGAAGCGGGGCCACCGCCACCGTGGCCGCGTCGAAGTACGGCCGCACGTCGTCCACCCGGCCGGTCACCACGATCCGGCGGCCGTCGGCCAGACGCTTGACCGCGGGGGACGGGTCCATCCCCACGATGTAGAACTCCGTGTCGGGCCGCCGCTCCCACACCCGGGGCAGGATGCGGGAGACGAAGTCGCCGACCGCATCCACGTTGGGCTTGTAGGACATGTTCCCGGTGAAGACGACCCGGGCCGGGTTCGCCGGCTCGCCCGCCCGTTGCGGGCGGAAGTACTCGAGGTCCACTCCGTTGGGGAACACGTGGATCGGCTTGTGCACGTACCGGCTCAGCACCTCTCGCTCGCGCGGCGCGTTGACCGAGCACGCGTCGAACCCCTCGCCCAACCACCTCTCGTACCGGCGGACCTTCCAGCCCTCGAGTTCGAAGCCCAGCGAGATCGGGAACTTCGAGGCGCGGGCGTACTCGAGCCACTTCTCCGAGTCCGCGTCCCCGTAGTCGAGGATCTTGCGGCAGCCGCGATGCCGGGCCACGTAGGGCCCCATCGACGAGCAGTGCACGAAGATCGCCTCGAACCCGCGGGTCGCCAGGAGAATCTGCACGGTCCGATCGAGCGCGGGCGAGTAGAAGTACCCGAACGTGGCCGGATACGTGGTCGCGGTGTAGAGGCCGAAGCGGCTCCAGGCCGCGTAGGCCGGGATGCGCTCGACGTGGAGCTCGTGGCAGTGCTGCCGGAGATCCTGCCCCTCCGCGAGCTCGGCCGCGCTCCGCGCGACCGTGGCGACCGTCACCTCGTGACGGCGGCTCAGGTGCCGGATCATGTTGAAGGGGCGGATCTTCCCTCCCCGCTTCGGGGGGTAGGGGAGCCGGTGGCAGAGAAAGAGAATCTTCATGACCCTTCGAACGGTCGTCCCAGCGCCCCGTACTGCAGACCCGGCACCCCGCGGAAGTCGCTCGGACCGAACAGGCTCCAGCTGTCGAAGAGCACGCACGGGTTCCGCATGCTCCGCGCGAGCGCGGGGATCTCCGCGGTGAGGTAGTCCGGATGGTTGTTCATGATGACGACCGCGTCGGCGCCCGCGAACCCTTCCTCCAGCGTACAGGCCCGCGCCCCCAGTCCGATCACGATCTTCTCCGGGGTCACGAAGTCGTGTCCCCAGACCTCGAAGCCGGCGTCCTGGAGCTGCTGCATCAGGGGAATGGCCGCCGAGCCGCGCACGTCCTCGGTCGCCGGCCTTCCCTTGAAGGCGAAGCCGCTGACCAGGACCTTCGCGCCGTCCGTGCCGGGCCGCAATCGGCGCAGCTCGGCGATCAGCCGGGCGGCCACGTGATCGGGCAGGCCCTGGTTCAGGCGGCGCGCCTCCTCGATGACCCGTGGCTTGAAGTCGATCTGGTGCAGGCTGGCGATCAGGATGAGCGCGTCTTTCTCGAGACAGGGGCCGCCCACGAAGCCGGGACGGGCGACTCCCGAGCGGAGGTAGTCGGCGTTGGCGGCGTGGATGAGCTCGCCCGCCGAGAGGCCGAGGCGCTCGGCGATCAAGGCAACCTCGTTGGCGAAGGCGAAGGTCAGGTCGCGGTAAGTGTTGTTGATCAGCTTGATCATCTCGGCCGCCTCGAGCGAGGATACCCGGACGATCTTCGCGGTGATCCGCCGGAACATGGCCTCCGCCCGATCGGCGCTCCGCTCATCGAGGCCCCCGATGATCTGGGGAAGTGAGCACATCTCGGGGATCGCCCGCCCCTCGACCGTCCGCTCCGGGCAGAAGGCGAGCCCGAAGCGGGAGACGTGGCGCTGGATCTCGGGGAGCACGATCTTCCGGGTGGTGCCGATGCTGACCGTGCTCCGCAGCACCACGAGCGGGTCGTCGCCGAAGCCCGGCGCCAGCCGCTCCACCGCCAGCCGGATCTTGTCGAGGTCGGGCTGCTCGGTCCCCGGCTCCAGCGGAGTTCCCACCGTGATGATGTAGATGTCCTGCCCGCTCGGCGGGGTCGAGGTGAGCGTGAGCCGGCCGTGGAGGTGACGCTGGAGCAGGGTGGCCAGACCCTCTTCCTGGAAATCCACCGTGCCGGTCGTGTTGACCCGGACGATGAAGTCGTCGTTGGTGTCGTAGCCGGTCACCCGGAAGCCCGCCTCCGCCAGGACGGCGGCCAGCGGCAAGCCGATGTGTCCGGTCCCCACCACACAGATCTTGGTCTCAGAGGTCATTCGTGATCGCTCCTTGAGGGTCGCCGGTGTGCATCAGCCGCTCGAGGATCGCCGGCGCGATCCGTGATTCGACGTAACGGAACTTCCCGGCCGCGGTCCGGGCAATCTCCTTACACGCGGTGAAGCTCACGCGAAGCTCGGGTCCGAACGCGGGAACGAACTGGGCGCGGAGGGCGGCCTGCTCCGGCTCGCCGAAGGATCCGGATGGGACGACCTCCACGAGCAGGTGGTCCGGAGCATCCTGGACGACCCGGAACTCGCGGACGACCGGTGAGTCGCGCAGGATGTAGATGGCCGACAGCGCGTGAAGGACCCGCCCCGACGGCGTGACGAGAAAGTCGGTCCGCCGGCCCTCGACGCCCCGCAGCTTGGGAAGCCTCCGCCCGCACGGGCAGGGCGTCGGGTCCAGAGCGCCGATGTCGCCGGTCCGGTAGCGGATGATCGGGAAGGCCCGCGAGTCCAGATTCGTGAGCACGATCTCGCCGCGCCCTTCGGCGTCCGGGTCGAGGATCTCGACGTGCATGCTCTCGGCGAGGATGTGTAGCCCGCCGCTCGGGCACTCGAGAGCCACCAGGCCGCCGTCTCGGCAGCCGTACTCCACCCCGACCGGGCAGCCCAGCGCGGCCTCGATGGTCTTGCGCTGGAAGTCGAACAGCGGCTCGGCGGTGGTGAAGACCGCCTTGAGGCCCCGCGGGGGGTCCAGGCGTTCCCGCTGGAAATAGCTCGCGACGAGATGGAACGCGCTCGCGTACCCGTACATCTGGGTGGGGCTCACGCTACGGATCGTGGCCGCGTGCCGGCGGAGGGCCTCATCGCCCATGTCGAAGGCGGACAGGACCCGGGTGTTGAGCAGCCGGTCCCGGAACTGGCGGATGCGCTCGAGCGCGCTGGTCCGGGCGGGGGTCCCCCACAGGACGATCTCGCGGGTCCCGGGCTCCACTCCGAACCAGCGGCGCGCCCGGAGCCGGCCGGCCTCGCCCATTCCCATCCGCTCCATGTCGACCAGCACCGTGACCGGCGTGCCGGTGGAGCCGCCGGACGAGCGGCGGTGCACGCCCGGGAGCGTCGCGCGGGCCCGCAGGTCGTCGAAGCGCGTCTGGAGGATGTCCCGCGTGAGGAACGGCAGGCGGCCCAGATCGTCGAAGGAGTGGACGTCCCGGGGCCGCAGGCCGTGCTCGTCGAGGAGGGTGCGGCAGTACGGAACATACTCGTGGACGAACTCGAGGAACCGCCGGAGGCGCCGGAGCCGGTACTCCTCAAGCCGACGGGCAGGGAGCCACTGGGTCGCCTCGAGCTCGGCCAGGAGTCGGAAGGTCGGCTTGCCCTTGAGCCGCTCATGGAGCGGGAAGAGATAACGCGAGATAAGTCGCTCGTTCACGGCGCCCTCTTCAGAGCCTGATTGAGCTCGTCCAGCGCGGACTCGACCGAATCGGTCCAGTCGAACGCCCGCGCGCGCTTCACCAGCGCGGCCCGGTCCCAGGGGGTGTCGAGGGCGCGGTCGAGGGCCCGGCCGAGCGCGGGCGCGTCGCCGAAGGGCACCAGGATCCCATCCTGGCCATCCCGCACGATCTCGGCGGTCCCACCAACCCGGGTTGCCACCGCGGGGGTGCCACACGCGAGAGACTCGAGCAGGACGTTCGGCCACCCCTCCGACTGCGTCGCGAGCACGGACACGTCGGCGGCGCTGAACCAGCGCGCCAGATCGGCGTGCGGGCGCGGCCCCGCCACCAGAACGTGATCCTTCAAGCCGAGGCGCCAGATGGCCTCGGTGAGCCGCCGCCGATACTGCTCGCCGGGGCGCGAGTTGCCCACCATCACGTAGAGAAGGTCGGGGTGCTTCTCGCGGAGGGCCGGCAGGATCTCCACCACCGAATGCTGACCCTTGCCCTCGTAGATCCCGGCCACCGTCAGCAGGATCCTTCGATCCTCGGGCAGACCGGCCAGCCGTCGGGCTTGCACCCGGTCCATCGGCATGAACGTACGGGTGTCCACCCCGTTGGGGATGACTCGGACCCGCTCCCGTGGCAATCCGAGACCGACCGCGACACCAGCCAGTGATTCGCTCACCGCGGTGACCCGATCGGCCCGCCGGAGCACCCAGCACAGCTGGGGGCGGTGCAGGCGATAGCCGGACAGCCGGACGATCGTTCCGCGCAGGGTCACGACGACCGGGCACGAGAACGTCTTGGCGAGCAGGGTCGCGGCCACGCCGTCCGGGAAGGCGAAGTGGGCGTCGATGACCTCGAACGGAAACGTCCGGCGGAGTCGGCGCGTGAAGGCCAGGAGCGAGAGGTAGTAGAAGGCCCCGTCCAGGAACTTGCCGTATCGCGGCACGGAGAAGAACCGGGGATGGTAGACGGTCAGGCCCTCCTGGTGCTCGACCGCCGGCACCGTCGCCCGCTCCCGCCTGATCCAGCGGTTCAGCGGGAACCACGGAACCGGTGCCACCACCACGACATCCGAGCGCTTGCTCAGTCGCCGGATCCGCTCGCGGACGAAGACGCCCCGCGTGGGCTGGCTCGAGCTCGGGAAGGTGGAGCTGAGGACCAGGACGCGCATCAGGCCGCTCCCCGGTAGGCCGGGAGGTACGCGGCCACACTGCGGTCCCAGGTCCGCTCGTCACGGACCCAGCGGCGGGCGCTGGCGATCACGTGTCGCCGGAGCTCCGGGTCGCCGGCGAGGCGCGTGGCCTGCTCCACCAGCGACTCGCGGCTCTCGGCCTTGAACAGCAGACCGGTCTGTCCGTCGGCGATGAGCTCGGCCTGCCCGCCCACATCGCTGGCGAGCACAGGAATCCCGGCCGCCATCGCCTCGAGCGGCTTCAGCGGCGTGACCAGCTCCGTGATCCGCATCCTCCGCCGAGGCAGCACGATGACGTCGAGCAGCGTGTAGAGGTCGCGCACCTGGTCCTGGGGCACTCGACCGAGCATCAGCACCGACGACCCGGCCCGCTGGGCGGCCGCGCGGAGGGCCTCCTCGTCACGACCGCTCCCGGCCAGGACGAGCTTGGCACCCGGCACCCTCGCCACCACACCCGCCATGGCCTCGACTAGGAACGGCAGCCCCTCGTAGAAGCTGAACGAGCCGATGTACCCGAAGACGGGCCCCGGCCCGAGCCCGAGGCGGTCGGCCAGCTCGGTGGCACGCGGACGGGTCTCGAACCACTCCGGATCGACTCCGTTCGGCACGATGACGACCCGGGCCGCCGGCACGCCGCGGGCGATGACCTCGGCCCTGATCCCCTGGCAAATGGTGACCACCGCGTCCGCCCGCCGCAGCACCATCGATTCCAGCGCGCGGCTCAGGCGATAGCGCAAGGAGGTCTCGGTGTGGGTGCCGTGGCTGACCGCGGCGTCCTCCCAGAACGTGCGGACCTCGTAGACGGTCCGTACCCCGAGGCGCCGACCAGCCCACAGGGCCGGAAGCCCATTCAAGAGGGGCGAGTGCGCGTGGATGACCTGGCTACGCTCCTGCCGGGCCACCTTCTCGATTCGCGCGGCCAGCCGGCGCATGAGGAGCAGCTCGCGCAGCACCGGGAGCCGCCCGCCGGTCCGGCCCGTGCGGTAGTGCACGATGTCGTCGACCACGTCCCGGCTGTCCTGCGCACTGCCCTGCTTGGGCGAGGTGAGCACCACCGGCTCCAGGCCGAGCCGTCGCTGGGCCCGCACGATGCTCCGGGAGCGATAGCTGTATCCGCTGCCGAGCGGCAGCGAATGGTCGAGCACGTGAAGGATCCGGGTGGGGCTCATGGCGTCCATGACGGCTACGCGGCCTGCCGCGTGGCCGCGGCGCCGCCCCCGGTCCAGCGCTCCATCCACAGCTCGAGGCACAGGAGCGCCCACAGGCGGGCCGAGTAGTCGCGCCGTCCGGAGTCGTGCACCCGCAGCAGGCGCTCGACCTCCGAGCTCCGAAAGATCCCGCGCTGCCGCGCGGCGGGGCTGAGGAGCGTGTCCCACGCCATCTCGCGCAGCTCCCGACGCAGCCAGGTGCCCAGCGGCACCCCGAAGCCCATCTTCCTCCGGCCGAGGATCTCGTTCGGAAGGGAGTCCGCCATCACGCGCTTGAGGAGGTACTTCCCGGTTTCGCCCCGCAACTTCAGGTCCGACGGGATGGTCGCCACGTACTCCATCAGCACGTGATCCAGCAGCGGCACCCGAGCCTCGAGCGACACCGCCATGCTGGTCCGGTCTACCTTGGTGAGAATGTCGTCGGGCAGGTAGGTGGCCATGTCGATGTGCTGCAGCGCGGAGACCAGGTCGGGAGCCTGCTGGCGGCTCCCGAGCCGCTCGAACGCCGCGGGATCCGCCGCGCTCTCCGCGAGGTCGCCGAAGTCGGTGGACAGGAGCCGCCGCAGCGTCTCGCTCCGCTCGTAGGTGACCAGCCGGTGGTAGCGGGCGAGGCCCTGGGAGGCGAGCAGTCCCGCGTAGGCCTGGCCGGGCCCACCCACCGGCAAGAGCCGCGAGACCATTCCCAGGAGGGGCTGGAGCAGCGCTGGCAGCCGCCCCTTCATCCGCTGATCCAGCTCCTGGGCCTGGGCATACCGCCGGTAGCCCGCGAAGTTCTCGTCCCCGCCATCGCCGGACAGGGCCACCGTCACGTGCCGCCGGGTGATCTCGGACACGTAATAGGTCGGAATCGCGGACGAGTCCGCGAACGGCTCGTCGAAGTGCCAGATCAGCTTCGGGAGCACCGCGAGGGCATCCGGCTTCACCACGTACTCGTGGTGGTCGGTCCCGAAGCGGGCGGCGATCTGCCTCGCGTAGGCCAGCTCGTCGAAATCGGCCTCCTCGAACCCGATGGAGAAGGTCCGGATCGGCGTGCTCGACGCCTGAGCCATCAGGGCCACGACCGTCCCGGAGTCGATGCCACCGCTCAGGAACGCCCCGATCGGCACGTCGCTCACCATGTGAGACCGCACCGCGTCGTCCAGGTGCGCGCGGAGCCCCTCCATCCACTCCGTCTCCCGCACCCCGGTGACCGGGGCGAACGGCAGACGCCAGTACTCGGACAGCCGTGGCTCCCCTCCGTCGAGGGACAGGACCAGGGTCGTCGCGGCGGGCAGCTTGCGCGCCCCCGTGAAGATGCTGCGGGGGGCCGGAACGTAGTGGTAGGTGAGATAGGCGCCCAGCGCCTCCCGATCCAGCTCGCGCGGGAACGTCGAGTCCTCGAGGAGCCCCTTCAGCTCGGACGCGAACAGGAGTCGCCGACCATCCCAGGAGTAGAAGAGGGGCTTGATGCCGACCCGATCGCGAGCGAGCACGACCCGCCGCGCGCGCTCATCGAGGATCGCGAACGTGAACATCCCGCGAAGCTGGCGCACGCACTCCGGGCCCCAGGTCTCGTACGCCCGGAGAATGACCTCGGTGTCGGATGAGGTCTTGAAGCGGGTCCCCTTGGCCTCGAGATCGCGGCGGAGCTCACGGAAGTTGTAGATCTCACCATTGAAGACGATCCAGATCGCGCCGTCGTCGCTCGCCATCGGCTGGTCGCCGGTCGCCAGGTCGATGATCGCGAGCCGGCGATGGCCCAGTCCGACCGGTCCACGGCAAACGAATCCGTCGCCGTCAGGCCCGCGATGGCCCAGGACGGTCGTCATCGCCCGCAGCAGGCTCATGTCGGCCGGCCGCCCGCCCGTCTCGACGATCCCCGCGATCCCGCACATCTCAGGCCCGCTCCGGCTGCTGGAGGCCCCGGCGGGTCCTCTCGAGGACACGGGACTTCACACGTGGGACGAGGGCCCGACCGGGCCCGGCCGCCAGGCGCTCCGCCGCGCTCGCCTCCGCGGCCGCCTCCTCTGACAGCGACCAGAGGATCGCGCACACACCAACCAACAGGATGTACAGGTCGAAGTACGCCACACTCAGTGACGCGCCCGTCACAAGATATGGATACAGCGCGGTCCGAGTCATCTCCGCATAGGTTGCTAAATATCCATGTGTCGCATCTCCACCCCAGCGTCGCGCAATGCGCGTGAGCATCACCAGACTGTTGCCGACTATGGCCAGATAGATACCGAGCCCCAAATATCCATGCTCTGACAGCACCTCAAAGTAGAGGCTGTGCGCGTCGCGAGCCGCGGCGAAGTCCAGACCGTAGAACTCTGTCCACAGTTCTGCGTGCCACAGGGCACGAAAACCTTCCCCAAAAAATGGATGGCTCCCCGCAATGTGTACCGCAGTTTGCCAAGCTTCGACCCGCCCCGCGACAGAAGTGTCCCGTGTTTCAGCTGACTGCTGTGATCCAATCGACGAAATCCGGTCCCTTAATCTTGCCGGCATGGCAACAACGACGATCAAACCACAGACAACCGCAATCGCCGCGAATCTCAGCCGCCACGGAGACCGCCATACCAGGCTCGTCAGCACAACTAATAGCCCGACAAAGGCCCCACGAGAATATGTGAAGAGAATCGCGATTATGGAAAACACAAACAGCCACCGCAGGGTCTGCTTCAACCACTTGCGCTGTTCTTCTCGCGAGAGATATAGGAGAACTGGCAGTATCATGCACAAGGCCAGCCCTAACGTGTTGTTATCCCAGAAGAAGCTCCGCTCCGGACCGTATACACGCTCTCCACCTCCGGTGCGAAGCACCCAGAAGCCACCCTTGAAACCATGCAGCCCTAAGCTGACGGCCACTACGATGAAAAGCCAGCGAAGCCGGTCCCGGTCCTGAAACAGTGCCATGGTGACAAACGTCATCAGAATCGACTTCACCACCCAATCCCACTTCCCCCATGCTAGTTCGGAATCGTATGCGAGGACTGTACTGAGCGTGATATGTAGCGCGAACACTGCCAGAAGGACCACGCTCGCGCAGCGAGGTAGCGGCTTTTTACCCTCACCCGACAGAAGGAAACCGACGAGCGTCGCCACCGCCACGAGCATCGCCACGGGCAGGTTCCGCCCGAATGCCCACGTGAAGCTCTGCGGAACGAAGTAGGCCACCCAGAACCACGCCAGCATCCCGATCCACGGTCGCAGGAAGCTGATCGGGACGAGGGCGAACAGGGTGGCGACCAGGAGAAGATCGCGGATCGGGCTCATGGCATGACCTCGGCGGCGGGCTCCGGCTACTCCACCGTCACGCTCTTGGCCAGGTTTCTCGGCTGATCGACGTCGCAACCCCGAGCGATCGCGACGTGGTAGGCGAGGAGCTGGAGCGGGATCACCGTCACCAGCGGAGCGAGGAGGTCGACCGCCGGCGGCACCTCGAGCACGTGGTCCGCCCGACGGGCCATCGCGGTGTCACCCGGATGGGCGACCGCGATGATGCGGCCCCCGCGCGCCTTCACTTCCTCGACGTTGCCGGCCATCCGCTCGTAGGTCCCGTCGCGGGGAACGAGCGCGACCACCGGCATCGTCTCGTCGATGAGCGCGATGGGACCGTGCTTCATCTCGCCGCCCG
Organism: Candidatus Methylomirabilota bacterium; assembly: GCA_035948165.1. GTDB lineage: Bacteria > Methylomirabilota > Methylomirabilia > Rokubacteriales > CSP1-6 > CAMLFJ01. Next base: position 1,838 of record DASZJM010000031.1, on the reverse strand, counting down.
CGTAACCCTCGGCGTGGATGTAGGAGATCTCCTTCAGCTTGAGCGCTCCCTCGAGCGCGATGGGGTAGTGGACCCCTCGCCCCAGGTAGAGGAAGTTCTCGTGGCGGAACAGCCGACGGGCGAGCTCGGCCACCGGCTCCTGGTGGCGCAGGGCCTCGGTCATGATACCGGGGATCTCGAGCAGCTCGCTGGCCCGCTTCTGGGCCTCGGTCGCGGTCAGCGCTCCGCGCTGCAGCCCGAGCGCGAGGGCCAGGACGTACGCCGCGGTGATCGTGGCGGTGAAGGTCTTCGTCGAGGCGACCCCGATCTCGGGACCGGCATGGGTGTAGATGACGCCGTCCGCCTCCCGCGCCAGAGCAGACCCCACGATGTTCGTGATGGCCAGGACCGAAGCCCCCTTGAGACGCGCAGTCTTGGCCGCCCCCAGCGTGTCGGCGGTTTCGCCGGACTGGGAGATGGCCACGACCAGGGTGTCGGGGCCCACCACCGGATCCCGGTACCGGAACTCGGAGGCGAGATCCACCTCGGCGCTCAGGCCGGCGAGCCGCTCGATCATGAGCCGGGCCACCAGACCCGCGTGATACGAGGTCCCGCACGACACCAGGACCACTCGCCGGAGCCGGGCGACCAGCTCCGGAGTCAGGTTGGCCTCCGGGATCCGGACCTCCCCGGTCTCGGCGTTCACGCGGCCGCGGAACGTCGCCGCTACCGCCTCCGGCTGCTCGTGGATCTCCTTCAGCATGAAGTGGTCGTAGCCACCCTTCTGGGCCATGGCGGCGTCCCACGCGATCACAGAGGGCGTCCTCTCCACCGATGCGCCCTCGAGGGTCGAGATCGCGAGCCCGTCACGTCCGATCACCGCCACCTCGTCGTCCTCCAGGATCACGACCTGCCGGGTGTGGGGGATGACGGCGGGAATGTCGGAGGCGACGAACACCTCGCCGTCGCCCAACCCGACCACCACCGCGCCTCCGCCTCGCTTGGCCGCGATGATCCGGCCCGGCTCGTCGGCGGAGAGGAGGCAGAAGGCATACGCCCCGCGGATCTGCCGGAGCGCCGCCTTGACCGCGGAGACGAGGTCTCCGCAGCGGGGTAGCTCGCTCTCCACGAGGTGGGCCATCACCTCGGTATCGGTCTCGGAGCGGAAGGTGTGCCCCTCCGCTTCCAGCTTCCCCTTAAGCTCGAGGTAGTTCTCCAGGATGCCGTTGTGCACGACCGCCACCCGCCCGCTGCAGTCCACGTGCGGGTGCGCGTTGGCGTCGGAGGGACGGCCGTGAGTGGCCCAGCGCGTGTGCCCGAGCGCGGTGCGGCCCGCGACCGGCGCGCCCTCGATCACCTGCCGCAGACGCGCGATCTTCCCGACGCTCCGGCGCACCACGAGGCTCGCGCCAGCCTGGACGACCAGCCCGGCCGAGTCGTACCCGCGGTACTCGAGCCGTCCCAGCCCGTCGAGCAGAATCCCGACCGCGTCCCGCTCACCGACATAGCCGACGATGCCGCACATGACGAGCTCTCCTTCCTAGATTCCAGCCACTTGGTAGTAGGCGAGTTTCATGGCGAACGTTGGGAGATGCTGCTCCCACGGTCCCCCGCGTCGCAGCTCGAAGAGCGGCGTTTGCGCCGTGTTGAGACCCCGGCGGGTGGTGACCGCGCAGCGGAAGCCGGCCCGCTCGACGATCCGGATCGTCTCCGGGCTTTAGTCGTCGACCCCGCCGTTGGGATAGGCGAAGCCACGCACCGGCACTCCGAGCTTCTGCTCGATGGCCGCCTTGGAGCCGTGGATCTCGCCCCAGGCCGCCTCGGCCTCCACCCTCGACAGGATCGGGTGGTTGACCGTG
>DASZJM010000030.1:0-13315 GCA_035948165.1 Candidatus Methylomirabilota bacterium | reverse complement strand
GAACAGCTTGATGCCCTCACGCCGGCACAGCCGGCAGACGGCGGCTCGATATCGTGCCACTTACGTCTCCTCCTACACGCGTCGCCGCTTGGGCGGACGGCAGCCGTTGTGCGGAATCGGGGTCACGTCGCGGATGGCGGTGATCTCGAGCCCCACCGCCTGCAGGGAGCGGATGGCGGCCTCGCGCCCGGCTCCCGGGCCGCGCACGAAGACCTCGACCTGCTTGAGCCCCACTTCCATCGCCTTGCGGGCCGCGTTCTCGGCCGCGGTCTGCGCCGCGAACGGGGTGCTCTTGCGCGAGCCCTTGAAGCCCACGCTGCCTGCGCTCGCCCACGAGACCACGTTGCCCATCTTGTCGGTCAAGGTCACGATCGTGTTGTTGAAGGTGGCCTGGACGTGAGCGATGCCCACCCGGACCTCCTTGCGCTCCCGCTTGCGTCCACCCTTGCGGGGGGCGGCCTTCTCATCCGGCTTCTGTTCGGCGGCGTCGGCCATCGATTCGGCTCCTTACTTCTTCGGCGGGGCGGCGGGGGCCGCGGCCACCGGCTTCTTCTTGACCATCACGCCCTTGCTCTTGCCCTTGCGGGTGCGCGCGTTGGTGTGGGTCCGCTGGCCGCGCACCGGCAGGCCCTTGCGGTGCCGGATGCCGCGGTAGCAGCCGATATCCATGAGCCGCTTGACGCTCATCGACACCTCGCGGCGCAGGTCGCCCTCGACCTTGTATTCGCGCTCGATGATGTCGCGGACGCGGCCGGTCTCGTCGTCGCTCCAGACCTTCACGCGCTTGTTGGGATCGACCCGCGCGTCGGCGAAGATCTTCTTGGCCGACGGGATGCCGATTCCGTAGATGTACTGGACCGCGATCTGACCCCGCTTGTCCCGCGGCAGGTCGACTCCGGCGATACGTGCCATGTACGCTCCTATCCCTGGCGCTGCTTGTGGCGCGGATTCTTGCAGATGATCCGCACGATGCCTTCCCGGCGCACGACCTTGCAGTTCTCGCACCGGACCTTGATCGATGGACGTACTTTCATATGCTCCTCGGGCTTCCCACCCTGGCCCCTTTTATATATATCGCCTCGCCGAGCTCGAGCTTACTTGAACCGATATGTGATCCGGCCCCGCGTCAGGTCGTAGGGCGACAGCTCGACCTTGACCTTGTCGCCCGGCAGGATGCGGATGAAGTTCATCCGCATCTTGCCCGACACGTGAGCCAGCACCTTGTGCCCGTTCTCCAGCTCCACCCGGAACATCGCGTTGGGCAGCGGCTCGACCACCGTGCCCTCCACCTCGATCGCGTCCTCCTTGGCCATGGGCGACGCGCTAGACCCCCTGCTCCAGCCGGGTCAGGACCTCGGGGCCCCGCTCGGTGATCGCGATGGTGTCCTCGAAGTGCGCGGCCCAGCTCCCGTCCACGGTCACCGCGGTCCAGCGGTCCTCGAGCACTCGCACCTCCCAGGAGCCCATGGTGACCATGGGCTCGATGGCCAGCACCATGCCCGCCTTGATGACCGGGCCCCGCCCCGCGTCCCCGAAGTTCGGGATCTGCGGCTCCTCGTGGAGGCTCCGTCCGATGCCGTGGCCCACGAAGGCGCGCACCACCCCGAACCCGTGGCTCTCGCAGTGCTCCTGCACCGCGTGCGACACGTCGCCCAGCCGGTTGCCGGCTCGGCACTGCACGATCGCCTTGTCGAGGCTCTCGCGGGTGACGTCGAGCAGCTCCTGCACGCGCGCCGGCACCGACCCCACCGGCAGCGTGATCGCGCAGTCCGCGTAGTAGCCCTCCACGATACAGCCGAGATCGAGCCCCACGATGTCACCCTCCCGCAGCTTCCGCTTGGCGGAGGGGATGCCGTGGACCACTTCCTCGTTGATCGAGATGCACACGGTGGCGGGAAAGCCCCGGTACCCCTTGAACGCCGAGATCGCCCCGCGTGAGACGATGAACGCCTCCACGTCCGCGTCGATCTCCTTGGTGGAGATGCCGGGGCGCACCAGCCCGCGCAGGCGATCCTTCACCTCGGCGAGGATCCGCCCCGCGGTCTTCATGTGCCCGAGCTCGCGCGCCGACTTGAGGAGGATCACCGCGGCACCGGCTCCTTGACCGCCTTGCGGATCCGGTCGGCCACGTCCTCCATCGCCCCCTCGCCCGCCACCCGCACCAGGAGGCCGCGCCGGCGGTAGTAGTCGAGCAGCGGCGCGGTCTGGGTCTCGTACACGTCGAGCCGGCGCGCCACCGTGGCCTCCCCGTCGTCCTCGCGCTGGTAGAGCTCCCCCCCGCACACGTCGCACCGGCCCGCCGTCCGGGGGGGCGCCGAGACCATGTGGAAGGTGGTCCCGCACTTGCGGCAGATCCGGCGCCCGGTGAGGCGGCGGATCAACTCGGGGCGCGACACGTCGAAGAAGATGACCCGGTCCAGCTCCTGCCGCCGCCGCCCGAGGAGCCCGTCGAGGGCCTCCGCCTGGGCCACCGTGCGGGGGAACCCGTCCAGGACGTAGCCGGTGGCCGCGTCGGCCCGAGCCAGGCGCTCGTCGACGAGCCCGATCACCACCTCGTCCGGCACGAGGGCTCCCGAGTCCATGTAGCGCTTCGCCTCGCGGCCGAGCGGGGTGCCCTCCGCCGCCGCCTCGCGCAGCATGTCGCCGGTGGCCACCTGGGGCACGCCCGCCTCGCCGGCCAGCCGGCGGGCCTGCGTGCCCTTGCCCGCGCCGGGGGCACCTAGGAAGATGACCCGGCTCATGCGCCCTTGGCCTTCTTCCGCAGGAAGCCTTCGTAATTCCGCATCAGGAGATGGGACTCCATCTGGCGCACCGTATCGAGCGCCACGCCGACCACGATCAGGAGACTGGTGCCGCCGAAGTAGAACGGGGTGTTGAACCAGCGGATCAGGAAGTCGGGCAGCACCGAGATCATGGCCAGGAAGATGGCTCCCGGCAGCGTGATCCGGGTCAGGACCCGATCGATGTACTCCGCGGTCTTCTTGCCCGGCCGCACCCCCGGGATGAAGCCCCCGTACTTCTTCATGTTATCCGCGAGGTCAACCGGGTTGAACACGATCGCGGTGTAGAAGTAGGCGAAGAAGATGATGAGCGCGCAGTAGAGCGCGGTGTAGGTCACGTGCCCGGGAGAGAGCGCCTCCGAGACGTACTGCATCCACGGGTGGTGGATGAAGCGGGTCAGCGTCGCCGGGAACAGGATGAGCGAGGAGGCGAAGATGACCGGGATGACGCCCGCGGTGTTGATGCGGAGGGGAATGTGGGTCGACTGCCCCCCGTACATCCGCCGCCCCACCACCCGCTTGGCGTACTGGACCGGGATCTTTCGCTGCCCCTCCTGCATGACCACCACCGCCGCGGTCACCAGCACCATCATGACGATCAGGCCGATGAACACGAACAGCTTGAGCTCGCCGGTCGAGATGAGGGTGTAGGAGGAGACGATCGCCGAGGGCAGGCGCACCACGATACCCGCGAAGATGATCAGCGAGATGCCGTTGCCGATGCCCTTCTCCGAGATCTGCTCGCCCAGCCACATGATCAGGGCGGTCCCGGTGGTCAGGGTCAGCATGGTCAGGAGCCGGAAGCCCCAGCCCGGATCGGGAACGAGCACTGCGCCGGTCGAGCTCCGCATGCTCTCGAGACCCACCGCGATGCCGAAGGACTGCACGAGCGAGAGCGCGATGGTGCCGTAGCGGGTGTACTGGGTGATCTTCTTCTTGCCCGCCTCGCCTTCCTTGGCCAGGCGCTCGAGGGCCGGGATCACCACCGTGAGCAGCTGCAGGATGATCGAGGCCGAGATGTACGGCATGATCCCGAGCGCGAACACGGTCAGCCGCCGCAGGTTGCCGCCCGAGAACAGGTCCACCATGCCGAGCAGGGTGCCCTGCACCTGGTTGAAGAACTCGGCGAGGGCCGCCGCGTCGATGCCGGGGGTGGGCACGTGAGCGCCCAGCCGGTAGGCCGCGAGCAGCACCAGGGTCATGAGCACGCGCCGCTTGAGCTCCGGAACCTTGAAGATGTTCTGGAAGCTCTGCAGGCCCTCGATCACTTCGCCGCCCTCTCCGCCCGGCCGGCCAGGATCTCGACCCGTCCGCCCGCGGCCTCGATCTTCTGCTTGGCGCCCTCGCTCACCTTGTGGGCGCGCACCGTGAGGGCGTGCGCCACGTCGCCGTCGCCCAGCACCTTGACCGACGCACGCCCCGACTTGTGGATGAGTCGGCTGCCCGCGAGCGCGTCCGGATCGACCACGCTCCCCGCCGCGAAGCGCGCGGAGAGATCGCCCACGTTGACGATCGCGAACTCGGTCTTGCCCCCGTAGGGGAGGAAGCCGCGCTTGGGCAGGCGCCGGTAGAGCGGCATCTGCCCGCCCTCGAAGCCGGGCCGGGCACCGCCGCCCGACCGCGCGTTCAGGCCCTTGTGGCCCTTGCCGGACGTCTTGCCCTGCCCGGACGCCCGCCCGCGGCCGAGCCGCTTGCGGTTCTTCGTCGAGCCCGGCGCCGGCCTCAGATCCTCGAGCCTCATGACTCTTTCACCTCTACCGCGAAGGGAACGGTGGCGATCATGCCCCGGATCGTCGGGGTGTCGTCGTGCTCGACCTGGTGCCGGATCCGGCGCAGGCCGAGGGCCTTGACGGTCGCCTCCTGGGTCGGCGACATCCCGATGATGCTCCTCACCAGCGTGACCTTAAGCTTCTTTGGCACCGACCGCCTCCTGTCCGTCTCCGTCGAGCGAGCGGCGCCGCGCCGCGTACGTGGACTGCAGGCGCTTGAGCCGACGGAACGCGTCCATGGTCGCCTTCAGCACGTTGTGCGGATTGTTGGTGCCGAGGGTCTTGGTCAGGATGTCCTGCACCCCCGCCGCCTCCAGGACCGGCCGCACCGCACCGCCCGCGATGACGCCGGTCCCCTGCGCGGCGGGCTTCAGGTACACCCGCGCCGCGCCGAAGTGGCCGGTGATCTCGCACGGGATCGTGGTGTCCTTGAGCGGCACTTTCACGAGGTCCTTCTTGGCGTGCTCCACCGACTTGCGAATGGCCTCGGGCACCTCGCGGGCCTTGCCGAGCCCCACACCCACGTGCCCCTGCCCGTCGCCCACCACCACCAGCGCCGTGAAGGAGAATCGACGGCCGCCCTTGACGACCTTCGCCACCCGGTTGATGGCGACCACCCGGTCGGTCAGGTCCAGCGCATTCGCATCAATCCGCGCCTCAGCCACTCGATGCTCCTCCCTAGAATCCCAGGCCGGCGGCGCGTGCCGCGTCGGCCAGGGCCTTCACCCGTCCGTGGTACTGATAGCCGCCGCGGTCGAAGACGACCTGGCTGATGCCGCGCGCCTTCGCCCGCTGGGCCAGCAGCTCGCCCACGATCTTGGCCGCGGCCACGTTGCCGCCCGCCTTCACCTTCTGCCGGAAGTCCGGCGCCCGGCTGTCCACCGCGGCGAGCGTGCGCCCGGTGGTGTCGTCGATCACCTGCGCGTAGATGTGGTTCAGGCTCCGGAAGACGGCCAGCCGCGGGCGCTCCGCGGTGCCGATCACCCGGGTGCGGATGCGCAGGTGGCGGATCTTCCGTCCCTCGACCTTCTTGCCGGTCAGCATTACTTGGCCCCCGCCTTCTTGCCCACCTTGCGACGGATGTACTCGTCGGCGTACTTGATGCCCTTGCCCTTGTAGGGATCGGGCTTGCGGAGCGCGCGCAGCTTGGCCGCGGTCTGGCCGAGCAGCGCCTTGTCCGCCCCCCGCAGGGTGATCGACACCTGGCGCTCGACCTCGGCCTGGATCCCCTCCGGCAGCGGGAAGATCACCGGGTGCGAGTAGCCGAGGGCGAGCTGCAGCGCCTTGCCCTGGATCTGGCAGCGGTAGCCGATGCCGACGATCTCGAGCTTGCGCTCGAAGCCGTCCTTCACCCCGTGGACCATGTTGGCCAGGAGCGACCGGGTGAGGCCGTGGAGCGCGCGCACGTTGCGGTGGTCGGAGCTGCGCGCCACCGTCAGCACGTTCGACTCCATCGTCACCGACAGCTCCGACGGGATGGACTGGCTCAGCTTGCCCTTGGGCCCCTCCGCGCGGACGGTGGCGCCGTCCAGGGCGACCTTCACCCCCTGGGGGACCGAGATGGGCTTCTTGCCGATTCGCGACATGGCTCGAGACTCCTACCAGACGTAGGCCAGCACTTCGCCGCCCAGGTGCTGCTTCTTCACCTGGCGATCGGTCATGACGCCGGCCGAGGTGGACAGGATCGCGACCCCCATGCCGCCCAGGATGGTCGGGATCTTGTCCTTGGTCACGTAGATCCGCCGGCCCGGGCGCGAGACGCGCACGATCCCGGAGATGATCTTCTCGGTGCCCGCGTACTTCAGGTAGACGCGCAGCACGCCCTGCTTGTTGTCCTCGATGACCCGGAAGTTCTTGATGAACCCCTCGTCCTTGAGGATCTCGGCCATCCGGAGCTTGAGCTTCGACGACGGGATGTCCACCTTCTCGTGCTCGGCCCGGCTGGCGTTGCGGATGCGGGTCAGGAAGTCGGCGATCGGGTCGCTCAGCATGGGGCTACCAGCTCGCCTTGATCACGCCGGGCACCTCGCCCTTGAGCGCGAGCTCGCGGAAGCAGATGCGGCACGCCTGGAACTTGCGCAGGTACCCGCGGGGGCGGCCGCAGATCCGGCACCGGGTGTAGGCGCGCGACTTGAACTTGGGCGTGCCCTGCTGCTTCATGATGAGCGCGGTCTTGGCCATCTACGACTCCCTGAAGGGCACGCCCAGGTGGGTCAGGAGCGCCTTCGCTTCCTCGTCTGTTCGCGCCGTGGTCACCATCGTGATGTCCATTCCGCGCACCTTGTCGACCTTGTCGTACACGATCTCGGGAAAGATCACCTGTTCCTTGAGCCCCATGTTGTAGTTGCCCCGGCCGTCGAAGCCCTTGGGCGGCACGCCCTTGAAGTCGCGCACCCGGGGCAGCGCCACGTTGACGAGCCGGTCGAGGAACTCGTACATGCGGGGCCCGCGCAGGGTCACCTTGCAGCCGATCGGCACGTTCTCACGCAGCTTGAAGTTGGCGATCGACTTCTTGGCTCGGGTGATCACCGGCCTCTGGCCCGCGATCGCCTGCAGGTCCGCGGTGGCGAAGTCGAGCACCTTCGCGTTCTCCTTGCCCTCGCCGACCCCCATGTTGATCACGACCTTCTCGAGCCGCGGCACCTGGAACGGATTGGAGTAGCCGCGCTCCTTCATCATCGCGGGCACCACCGCCGACCGGAAGCGCTCGCGCATGCGCGGCGGCGTGCTCCCGCTGACGCTCGCGCGCTTGACCGGCCCCGACGGCTCCGCCGCCGGCGCGGCCTTGCCGCCGCCCCGCGGTCGCGCCGCGGGCTGGCCCGCCTTGCCGCCCGGAGCTCCGCCTGCCTTGCCTCCCGGTGTCTTGTCCGCTTTCTTCGGCTCTGCCATCACGTCCTCACGCTCGGTCGAGCATTTCGCCCGACCGTCTGGCCACTCGGACCTTCTTGCCGTCGGCGAGGGCCTTCATGCCGACCCGCGTCGGCTTGTCGGAGCTCGGATCCACCAGCATCACGTTCGAGAGGTGGATCGACCCCTCGCGCTCGATGATGCCGCCCTGCCGGACCTTCTGGGTGGGTCGCTGGTGCTTCTTGATCAGGTTGAGCCGCTCCACCACCACCCGGCCCTTTTCGGGAATGACCCGCAGCACCTTGCCCTTCTTGCCGCGCTCCTTGCCCGCCACCACCACCACCGTGTCACCCTTCCGCACGTGCGCGATCGCCATGGGGTCCTCTAGATGACCTCGGGGGCGAGCGAGATGATCTTGGTGAACTGCTTGTCCCGCAGCTCGCGGGCCACCGGGCCGAAGATGCGCGTCCCCACCGGGTTGTCGTCCGCCTTGAGCAGCACCACCGCGTTGCGGTCGAAGCGGATGTAGGACCCGTCGCGGCGTCCCACCTCTTTCACGGTCCGCACCACCACCGCGCGGGCGACCTCGCCCTTCTTCACGGTCCCGTCCGGCACCGCCTCCTTGACCGCCACCACCACCACGTCGCCGAGGGAGGCGTAGCGCTTGTTGGCGCCGCCCATCACCCGGATGCACTGGACCTTCTTGGCACCCGAGTTGTCGGCCACGTCCAGCATGGATCGGGGCTGGATCATGACGCGCTCGCCAGCACCTGGAGGATGCGCCACCGCTTTTCCTTCGACAGCGGCCGCGTCTCCTCGATCAGCACCCGGTCCCCGACCTTGCTCGCGTTCTGCTCGTCGTGCGCCTTCAGGCGCTTCGACCGCGTGATCACGCGCTCGTACTGCGGATGACGAAACACGCGCTCGATGACCACCACGCGCGTCTTGGTCATCTTGTCGCTGACCACCACGCCCTCCCGCGTCTTCTTGACCCCCACGGTCCTGTCCTCCCCCGCCTCTACGCCGTCCGCGGGATGCGCAGCGCCCGCTCTCTCAAGATCGTGTGGGCCCGCGCGAGATCCCGCCGGGCGATCGCCACCCGGGCCGGGTTCTTGGCCACCCCCATCGAGAGCTGGAACCTCAGGTTGAAGAGCTCCTCGCCGAGCTCCTGGGCCTTCTGCTGCACTTCCTCGTCGGACATCTCACGCCACTTGGCCGCCTTCATGGTCGCCTCAGAGCGCCCGCGTACGGGTCACGAACTTGGTCTTGATCCCGATCTTCTGCGCGGCCAGGCGGAACCCCTCCTTGGCCGTCACCTCGTCCACGCCCTCCATCTCGTACATGATCCGGCCGGGCTTGACCACCGCGACCCAGAACTCCGGGTTGCCCTTGCCCTTGCCCATCCGGGTCTCGGCCGGCTTCTTGGTCACCGGCTTGTCGGGGAAGATGCGGATGAAGATCTTCCCGCCCCGCTTGACGCTGCGGGCGAGCGACACCCGCGCCGCCTCGATCTGGCGGTTGGTCACCCAGCCCGGCTCGAGCGCCTTGAGCCCGAACTCCCCGAAGGCCAAGGTGGACCCGCGCTGGGCCTTGCCCTTCATCCGGCCGCGCTGGGCCTTCCGGTACTTGACCCGCTTGGGCATCAGCATGGCGACTTAGGCCTCGGCGGCGGCTTTCTGGGCGGGGAGCACCTCACCCTTGAAGATCCACACCTTCACCCCGATGGCCCCGAACGTGGTGTGCGCCTCCGCGAGGCCGTAGTCGATGTCGGCCCGGATGGTGTGCAGCGGCACCCGCCCGTCGCGGTACCACTCCCGCCGCGCGATCTCCGCGCCCCCGAGCCGCCCCGCGCACGCGATCCGGATACCGTCGGCTCCCAGCCGCAGGGCGGAGGTCACCGCCTTCTTCATCGCGCGCCGGAAGGCCACCCGCTTCTGGAGCTGCAGGGCCACGTTCTCGGCCACCAGCTGCGCGTCCAGCTCCGGATGCACCACCTCTTCGATGTTGAGGTAGACCTCCTTGGCGGTGCGCGACTGGATCTCGTTCTTCAGCTTCTCCACCTCCGCGCCCTTGCGGCCGATGATGATCCCGGGCCGGGCGGTGTAGATGGTGATGCGGGCGCGGTTGGCCGAGCGCTCGATGTCGATCCGCGAGATCCCCGCGTGGTAGAGCGACGACTTGATGAAGCGACGGATCTTGTGGTCCTCGTGCAGGAGGTCCGCGTACCCCTTGGTGGCGAACCAGCGCGAGCTCCACGTGCGGGTGGATCCCAGGCGGAACCCGATCGGATGCGTCTTCTGGCCCATGGCTACCTCTTGCCTCCCCGCCCCGCCGCGGCGGAGGGCGTCGTCTCGTCGCTCAGCTCGATGGTCAGGTGGCTCGTGCGGTGCTTGATGAAGTAGGCGCGCCCCATCGCGCGGGGCGACACCCGCTTCATGGACGGGCCGCCGTCCGCGATCGCCTTGATGACCCGGAGGTCGTCGAGATTGCGTACCTGGTGGTTGTGCTCCGCGTTGGCGATGGCGGAGCGCAGCACCTTCTCGATGAGGCGGCCGGCCGCCTTCGGGGTGTACTGCAGGGTCGCCAGGGCCTCCCCCACCGACTTGCCCCGGATGTGATCCAGGACGAGCCGGGCCTTGGAGGCGGGCACCCGGATGTAGCGCGCGGTCGCTCGCGTGCGCATGCTCAGGACTTCCCGGTGGGCGACGTGGCCGCCTTCTCGGCCTGTCCGTGGGCCTTGAAGGTGCGGGTCAGGGCGAACTCGCCGAGCCGGTGGCCGACCATGTTCTCGGTGATGTACACCGGGATGAACTTCTTCCCGTTGTGCACCGCGAGGGTGTGGCCCACGAACTCCGGCGAGATCGTCGAGCGCCGGGCCCACGTCTTCAGGACCTTCTTCTGGCGCACGCGATTCAGCTCGTCGACGCGCTTCTCCAGCCGCTCGTCGATGTACGGGCCCTTCTTCAGCGACCGTCCCATGGCGTCTGCCCTCGCTCCCTATTTCGTCCGCCGGGTCACGATGTAGCGGTCGGAGGGCCTGGCCCCGCGCCGCGTCTTGTAGCCCTTGGTCGGCTTGCCCCACGGGGTCATCGGGTGATTGCCCTTGCCCTTGCCCTCGCCGCCGCCCATGGGGTGGTCGACCGGATTCATCACGGTGCCGCGCACGGTGGGGCGGAAGCCCTTCCAGCGGACGCGCCCCGCCTTGCCGATGGAGATGTTCTCGTGGTCCAGGTTGCCCACCTGGCCGATGGTGGCCATGCAGTCGAGCTTCACCTGGCGCACCTCACCGGAGGGCAGCTTGATGTTGGCGTGATCGCCTTCCTTGGCGAGCAGCTGGGCCAGGGTCCCCGCGCTCCGGCAGAGCTGGCCGCCCTTGCCGGGCTGGAGCTCCACGTTGTGGACCAGCGTGCCGAGCGGGATGTTCCGGATCGGCAGCGCGTTGCCGGGGAGGATGTCGGCCTGCGGCCCCGACATGATCACGTCGCCCGGCTTGAGGCCCAGCGGGGCGATGATGTAGCGCTTCTCCCCGTCGCGGTAGTGGAGCAGCGCGATGCGGGCGGAGCGGTTCGGATCGTACTCGATGCCGGCCACCTTGGCCGGGATGCCGATCTTCTCGCGCCGGAAGTCGACGTCGCGGAGCATGCGCTTGACCCCGCCGCCCCGGTGCCGCACCGTGATGCGGCCGTAGACGTTGCGCCCGTTCGTCCGGTTGCCCTTGGTCCGGAGCAGGCTCTTCTCCGGCGTCTTCTTGGTGATCTCCTCGTTGGTGAGGAAGGACATGTAGCGCCGGGCCGGCGAGGTCGGCTTGACCGTGCGGATTCCCATGGCCTAGGCGCCCTCCACGAGCTCGATCTTGTGACCGGGGGCGAGCGTGACCATCGCCTTCTTCCAGCCCCGGCGCCGGCCCTCGAACTTGCCCATGCGCTTCCACTTGCCCTCGCGGGCCTGGGTGCGCACGTCCGCCACCTTCACGTTGAAGACCTTCTCCACCGCGTGGCGGATCTCCACCTTGTTGGCGTCCACCGCCACCTCGAAGGTGACCATGTTGTGGGCTTCCTTCTGCTGCATGCTCTTCTCGGTCATCAGCGGGCGCACCAGCACCGACCGGGGATCCCTCATGGCTTGAGCGTCTCCTGCAGGGTGAGCAGCGCCGCCTTCTCGAAGACGAGCCGGTCGTTCCGCAGCACCTGGTAGACCGACGCGTGCCCGGGCAGCTCCACCGAGAGCCACGGCACGTTGCGCGCGGCGCGGGTGAGGGTCTCGGTCACCTGGGCCACCACCAGCAAGGTGGGCTGCCCGTCGATCCCGAGCGCCTTGAGCCGCGTCACGAGGGCCTTGGTCTTGGCCTCCGCGACTCCCAGGGCGTCCACCACCGCGAGGTGACCGGCGCCGAGCTTGGCCGCGACCGCCTCGCGCAGGGCGGCCCGGCGCATCGACGACGGCATCTGCTTGTCGTATTTGCGGGGCCGCGGGCCGAACGGCTTGCCGCCGCCCTTCCACTGGGTCGCCCGGATCGAGCCCTGGCGCGCGCGGCCGGTCCCCTTCTGCTTCCACGGCTTGCGGCCGCCGCCCCGCACGTCGCTGCGACCGCGGGTCGAGTGGGTGCCCGCGCGGCGGGCGGCCAGCTCCTTCACCACCGCCTGGTGCAGGAGCGGCACCCGCGGGGTGACGCCGAACACCTCGTCGGACAGCTCGAGCGCCTGCGGGGACTTCCCCTTCGCGTCGACGATCGGCACGCTGGGCATCGCTACTTGGCCTCTTTCGCCTTCTGCTGCTGGGCCTTGGTTTGCTTCACGCTCTTGCGGATCACCACGAGCCCGCCGATCGCTCCCGGCACCGCGCCGCGGAGCAGGACCAGGTTCTGCTCGGGGATCACCCGCGCCACCACCACGTTGAGGACGGTGCGTCGGTCCGCGCCCATCCGGCCGGGCAGCCGGTGGCCGGGCCACACCCGGGACGGATCCGAGGAGGCACCGATGGAGCCCGGCCGCCGATGGAACATGGACCCGTGGGTCGCGTCACCGCCGGCCCAGCCGAAGCGCTTCACGCCGCCCTGGAAGCCCTTGCCCTTGGTCGTCCCCACCACGTCCACGAACTCGCCGGGGCTGAAGAGGTCCACCGTCAGCGTCTGGCCGACCTGGTACGCGCTCACCGCCTCCGTCTTCTGGAGCCGGATCTCGCGCAGCACCCGCATCGCGGAGGCGACGCCCGCCTTCTTGTAGAGCCCCGCCATCGCCTTGGTGACGTTCTTCTTCCGGGGCTCGAAGCCGAGCTGGATGGCGTCGTAGCCGTGGGTGGGCTTCGTGCGGAGCCCAACCACCGTGCAGGGGCCCGCCTCGACCACGGTCACCGGGACGAGGTTGCCGTCCTCCCCGAAGACCTGGGTCATGCCCTTCTTCCGGCCGATCAGCCCTTCCTTCATCGCCATGACGAGGTTCTCGCTATCTCTCGGGCTAGAGCTTGATCTCGACGTCGACACCGCTCGGCAGGTCGAGCTTCATCAGCGCGTCCACCGTCTGCGGGGTCGGGTCCAGGATGTCGATGAGCCGCTTGTGGGTGCGCATCTCGAACTGCTCGCGGGAGGTCTTGTCCACGTGGGGCGAGCGCAGCACCGTCCACCGGTTGATGATGGTGGGCAGGAGCACGGGGCCCGTGACGCGCGCGCCGGTCCGGCGCACCGTCTCCACGATCTCCTTCATGGACCGGTCGAGGAGATTGTGGTCGTAGGCCTTGAGCCGGATGCGGATCTTCTGGTCGACGCTGACGGTGACCATGATTTAGTCCGTGATCTCCGCGACGACGCCGGCGCCCACCGTCCGCCCGCCCTCCCGGATCGCGAACCGCAGCTCCTTCTCCATCGCCACCGGCTGGATCAACTCGATCGTCATCGTCACGTTGTCCCCCGGCATCACCATCTCC
>DASZJM010000029.1:0-6623 GCA_035948165.1 Candidatus Methylomirabilota bacterium | reverse complement strand
CCGCCGCTCTGGGCGGTGGTGGCGCCCGCCCTGACCGCGGCGGGGCTGCTGATCGCGCTGTCCTTCGTGCACCACTTCGGGCTCGCCGTCGCGGTGCTGATGATGCTCGGCTTCGCCCAGATCACCTTCATGACCGCGTGCAACACCACCGTGCAGATCACGGTGCCGGACGAGCTGCGCGGGCGCATCATGGGCCTCTACGCGCTCGTCTTCGCGGGCATGACCCCGATCGGCTCGCTCTTCATGGGGACGGTGGCGGAGCGCTGGGGGGTCCTGCGGGCCTGCGCGGTGGGCGGGACGATGGGGCTGCTGCTGATTACGACCCTCACCCTCGCCTGGCGCCAGCGTCACGATCGCGCCGACCCCCTGCCGCCGCGCGACGCGCCGTCCGCGCCCGCGGTCTAGCGCCCGGGCGCACGCCCCTCGTCACGCGCACGCAGTAAGCGCACCATCGCGGCCGCGGCGCGCGCGGCCTGCATCGATCGGCGGCGACGCGCGGCTCCGCTCGGGCACAACGCCCACGAGGCGCCCTCTTTGCCCGGGTCTGCGCTCCGCGCGGTCTGCAACCGAGCGCATTTTCGATGTAGCGCCGATGGCACCGCGCTTGCCTTCGATCCCCGCGGCAGCCGCCGGGCCGGGCAGCCAATCATCGCGAAAAGGAGGGAGCCATGATCGAGCGGGATCTCGCGCGCGCGTCGACGGCGACGGTCAGCCGACGGGCATTCCTCGGCGGGCTGGTCGGCGCCGGTCTCCTGGCCCCGCTCGCGGCCCGGGCCCAGCAGCCGGACCGGTTCTTTCGCATCGGCATGATCGAACGGACCTCGATCGCGGTCAACGCGGTCAACGTGCAGAGCTTCCGGCATGGGCTGCGCGACCTGGGCTACGTCGAAGGCGAGCACTTCGCCATCGAGTACCGCTCGGCCGAGGGCCAGGATCAGCGCTACCCGGGGCTGGTGAGCGAGCTGGCGCGCCTCAAGGTGGACCTCATCGTGACGAGAGGCACGCCGGCGGCGCTCGCGGCCAAGAGCGGAGCGGGCGCGGTTCCGGTGGTGATCATCGGCGTCGGCGATCCGGTGGGCCAGCGCCTCGTCGAGAGCCTCGCCCATCCGGGCGGAAACGTCACCGGGCTGAGCGCGGCGGTGACCCAGATCTACCCGAAGCGGGTGCAGCTGCTGCGCGAGCTGGTCCCGCGCGCGACCCGTCTCGCGGCCCTCCTCAACATGAGCAACCCCGCGCTCCCGTCCCAGTGGCGGGAGATCGAGAAGACGGCGCGGTCGATCGACATCGAGCCCCTGCTGCTCGACGTGCGAAAGGTCGAGGACCTCGAGCCCGCGTTCACCACCGCGGTCCGGCTGCGCGTGGACGCGATGATCGTCGGGCTCGACACGCTCACCCAGGCGAATCAGTGGATCATCGTCGATCTCGCGGCCAAGTACCGGCTGCCCGCGATGTACGCGTCCACCGAGTTCGCGCGCGGGCTGGTCGCCTACGGGGTGAACTACCCGGAGATGTATCGCCGCGCGGCCGGCTTCGCGCACAAGATCTTCCGGGGCGCGAAGCCGGCCGACCTCCCGGTCGAGGAGCCCACCGCGTTCGAGCTGGTCATCAACCTCCGGACCGCCCGCTCGCTTGGGCTCACGATCCCGCCGTCGCTGCTGCTGCGGGCGGATTACGTGGTGGAGTGAGGCGAGGGCAAACTTACGGTTGCTGAGGTTGCGGGCGCGCATCATAATCTGAACCCGCCGCCCATGACCACGGACCGCACCGCGAGCACCGCCGCCGAGGTGAGCTCCACCACCGACACCATCCCGGTCCGCGAGACCCACCGCTTCGACGTGTCCGCGCTCGAGCGCTACATGGCCGGGCACGTCGAGGGCTTCAAGGGGCCGGTCACGGTTTCCCAGTTCCAGGGTGGCCAGTCGAACCCGACCTACCGCCTCTCGTCGCCGGGGGGCGAGTACGTGCTACGTCGCAAGCCGCCCGGCAAGCTGCTGCCGTCCGCGCACGCGGTGGATCGCGAGTACCGCATCATGACCGCGCTCGCGCCGACCCGGGTGCCGGTGCCGCGCACCTACGCGCTCTGCGAGGACGACGCGGTCATCGGCACCGCGTTCTTCATCATGGAGTGGGTGCGCGGGCGCGTGGTCGCGGACCCGCTGCTGCCCGGGATGAGCCCGGCCGAGCGAACGCGCGTCTACGACGCGATGAACGTGGTGCTCGCCGATCTGCATCGGGTGGACCTCGCGGCGACCGGGCTCTCCGACTACGGCCGACCCGGGTCCTACTTCGCGCGGCAGATCCACCGCTGGACCGTGCAGTACCGCGCCTCCGAGACCGAGCGCATCGAGGCCATGGAGCAGCTCATCGCCTGGCTGCCCGCGCACGTGCCGGCCGACGAGCCGCCCACCGTGGTCCACGGCGATTTTCGTCCCGGCAACCTGATCCTGCATCCGACCGAGCCGCGCGTGGTGGCGGTGCTCGACTGGGAGCTCTCCACCCTCGGCAGCCCGCTCGCCGACCTCGCCTACAACTGCATGCCCTATCGCCTGGGGCCGAGCACGCTCGGCGGAGTGCTGGGGGCGCCGCTCGCCGAGATGGGCCTGCCGTCCGAGGCGGAGTACATCGCCGCCTACTGCCGCCGCACCGGCCGCTCGAGCATTCCCGACTGGGAGTTCTACTTGGCCTTCGCGATGTTCCGCCTCGCCGCCATCGCCCAGGGGATCATGGGCCGCGTGATCGCGGGCACCGCCAACGACGTCAACGCGCGAGCGCGCGGCGAGCGGGCGCGGCCGCTCGCCGAGACCGGCTGGGAGACGATCACCCGCGGGCCGGGCGCTCCGGCCGCGAGCTGAGCGGCGCGCGAGACGGCGAGAAGCCGGCCGCGTCTACAACCGGATCGGCTGACGCGCGCCCGCGCTTCGTTGCGACAGGGCCAGGCACCGGGGACAGGTCGTGTCGGCGCGATCGGAGGACACGCCGGTGCCGGGCGACTTGCAGAGGGGCCGCTTGCGCCCCGGGGGCAGGTAATGGATCCGTCGTCGTCTCATTGCCCGTCAAGCTAACCCGCCCATCCCGGATCACCGGCGAAAAATCGGTCGCCGGCCCTGCCGGTGGCGCGGCGATCAGGGGCCGGGCGCCGGCGGCTCGGGCCGCTGGCTGAGGCCCAGCCGGCCCACCACCGGCAACTTCAGCGCCGGGCGCATCACGTCCACGCCAAAGGAGAGGCTCAGCACGTTCAGCTCGAGGCCCTCCTCCACGCCGGCCAGCACGCCCAGCAGGCCGAAGAGGGAGAGCTGGACGCCGGTGCCCGACGGGGTCATCGCCGCCGGCAGGCCGCCCGGGATGAAGTCCTTGCCAATGGCGGTGGCGGGCAGGTCCAGCCGCAGCTCGGGGACGGCCCGCCCGACATAAGCGGTGAACGTGTTGCTGTTGGGGCCGGGCCAGGTGCGATAGCTGGCCGGGTAGGGATAGCGCTCGACGGCGGTCTGGACGCGGGCGATCAGGTCGTCGACCCCCTCGCCCCGACGGTCCACCAGCAGCTCGGGCCGGCTGCCGAACCAGTAGTTGTCCGGCCCGGCCCGGTTCACCCGGATGGCCGGCGCCCCGTTGCCGACCCCCCAGCCCATGACCTCGTAGCGGGTGTAGGCGGGGGCCCAGGCGGGCTTGAGGGCGACCCAGGTGTGAACCGCCATCACCCCGCGCCAGCCGACCGCGCGGGCCGCGTAGATCTGGATGACCGCGTCCGGGGTGGAGGCCGGGTCAGGGGCCTGGCCGGAAGAGTCCCGGCGAAGCTCCCACCAGTTCTGCCCCAGCCGCCCCAGCGCCACGCACCCGGCGGCCAGGGGCAGCACGAGGAGAACGCCGAGCGCGAGCCGGCGCCCGACCCGGGCGCGCCCGGGTCTCCGGGCGCGCGGGGGAGGAGCTACCGGCTGTAGCGGAACGGCGCCCAGCCGATCCCCTCGATCGGCTTGGGGGTGTAGGCCTGAGCCTTGGGAGCCGCGGCGACGGTGGCCCGGGCCGCGGGGGCCTTGGCCGCCGCCTTCCGGGCCGCCGGCTTCGGCTGGGGCTTGGCCTTGGCGCGAGCGGACGACGTCTTGGACTTCTTGGTCGATGCCTTGCTTTTCATGCGGTGGAATCTACAACAAGGCTTCACCGGGGGTCAATGCGCCCGTGGAGTACACTCGATTTTCACGGAGGCGACACATGCGACTGACGAAGGCCCAGGCGAAGCTGCTGGAGCGAGAGCGGGTGGCGCGTGTCGCCACCGTCGGCGACGGGATGCCGCATCTGGTTCCGGTCTGCCACGTGGTGGCGGGCGGGAAGATCTACTTCGGCTCCGGCCGCAGGGGACGCAAGGTCAAGAACGTGCGCGCGAACCCGCGGCTCGCCCTCACCGTCGATCTCTACTCGGACGACTGGTCGCACATCACCGGGGTGATGGTGCAGGGGCGAGGGCGCGTGATCGAGCGCGGGCCGCGCTTCCGCGCCCTGCGTCGCCGCCTCTACGCAAAGTATCCGCAGTACGCGCGCGAGGCCGCGCTCGGCGAGTCCGACTCGGTCATCGTCGAGCTGACGCCCACGCACGTCTTCTCCTGGTAATCCTTACACGCCCGCCGTGTAATTCCTCCCAGGGCCTCGGCGCGCCCACTCGCCAACGGGCATAAACGCGGGCGATTCGCGTCGCCCGCTCCTCGTCTCCACTGGCATGTGGGTTGCCGGTGAACTTTATCGTGGGTGAGGAAGTTACACCCACGAGACAGGAGGACGGTGGATGAGGAGGGCAGTGAAGAATCGGATCACCGCGTTCGTCGCACTGCTGGCGCTGCTCGGAGCCGCGGCGCCGGTTCGCGCGGCGGACGACACCAAGGCGCGGGAAGGCGCCGCGCAGGTCGAGAGCGGCGCCAAGCAGGTCGGGCGCGGCGTCGAGGATACCGCGAAGGGTATCGGCAAGACGGTGGTCGGTGGCGCGGAGACCGCGGGTGACCGGATCAAGGAGGCGGGACGGGCAGCGGAGCCCGAGGCGAAGTCGGCCTGGACCAGAACCAAGGAAGGGGCCGTATCGTTCGGCCACAGCGTGAAGAGCTTTTTCACGAACCTGTTCCAATAACTCACAAACCAATACTCAATGAAGAGAGAGGAGTTCTCCATGAAGACGAATCACGTGATGTCCCTGGTGGCCGCGACGGTGTTTGCCCTCGGGGTGGCTGGTCCGGCGCTCGCGCAGACCCCCACCACGCCGGCTCCGAGCACCACGCCCGCGCCGGCGGCTCCGTCGAAGGGCGACAGCCAGATGGACAAGATGGACAAGAAGGACGGCAAGGCGAAGCACACCGCCAAGAAGAAGCACGCGGCCAAGAAGGGTGAGGGCGACGCGACGAAGGCCCCCGACACCAAGGCGCCGGACACCAAGGCGCCCGAGCAGCCCAAGAAGTAGCGCCAACCAGCCGCGCGGCGAGCGCCGCGCGTTCACATAGGGGCGGCGTGGGGGGAGCACCTCCACGCCGCTCGCCTCCCTACCGCAGCTTCGCCTTCAGGATCTTGCCGGTCGCGCTGCGCGGCATCTCGTCCACCACCGTCACGCGCCGCGGATACTTGTAGCCGGCCAGCCGCTCGCGGCAGAACGCGATCAGCTCCGGCGCCTCCGCGCTCGTGCCCGGCCGCAGCGTCACGAAAGCGGCCACCTCCTCGCCGAGCTCCGGATGCGCCACGCCGATCACCGCGGCCTCCGCCACCGCGGGGTGGCCGAGCAGCGCGGCCTCCACCTCGCCCGGCACCACCGAGTAGCCGCCGCGCAGGATCAGCTCGCGCTTGCGCCCCACGATGCTGACGTAGCCGTCGTCGGAGATCGACGCGAGGTCGCCGGTCCGGAACCAGCCGCCGTCGGCCAGCACCGCCGCGGTCTCCTCCGGGGCGCGCAGGTAGCCGTCCATCGCGGCGGGCGAGCGGATCCACAGCTCGTCGTCCACCACCCGCAGCTCGACGCCCGGCACCGCGCGGCCGATCGAGTCGGGCCGGTCGGTCGCGTCCGCGGCGAGATAGGAGATGGGGCGGAAGAGCTCGGTCATCCCGTAGCCGCGCACGATGCGCACGCCGGTGCGCTGCCTCCAGTCGCGGGCCAGCGTCCAGGGGCACGGGGCGGCGCCGGAGACGGCGAGGCGAAGGCTCGAGAGATCGGCGGCGTCGAGGGCGGGCGACTCGAGGATGCGCGCGAACATGGTGGCGACCCCGGGGAACACCGTGACCCGGTGCCGCGCGATGGCGCGCAGCGTGTCCTCGGGCGCGAAGCGCTCCCGCAGCACCACGGTGACGCCCGCGAGCAGCGGGGCCAGCAGCGCGCCGTTCAGACCGAAGGAGTGGGCCAGCGGCAGCACCGCGAGCACGCGGTCGTCTGCCGTCAGGCCCATGACCGGCCCGGCCCAGGACTCGTTGGCCACCGCGAGGGCGGCGTGGGAGAGGACCGCGCCCTTCGGCTGGCCGGTGCTGCCCGACGTGTAGAGGACGATGCCGGGCGCGGTCGCATCCGCGATGGGCGGAGCCTCCGCGGTCTCGTCCGCGGGAGAGGTGTCGATCACCGCCTTCGGCCCCAGGTGGCCGAGGATCCGCTCGCGCTCGTCGGCGGCCAG
>DASZJM010000028.1:0-3363 GCA_035948165.1 Candidatus Methylomirabilota bacterium | reverse complement strand
ACCTGCTGGACCGCGGCGAGGGTGAGCCCGGTCACGATCGGCGCCGCGATGACGAGCTGGCCGACCACCATCGCGGTGGGGGTGTAGAGCAGCTCGAGGAAGCCGAGGGCGCCGTTGCGCCAGAGCAGGATGGTGACGAAGAGACCGACCACCACCGGCGGCAGGCCCATGCCGGTGTTGACCAGGCTCACCACCAGGCCGCGGCCGGGAAAGCGGGCGAGCGCGAGCACCGCGCCCAACGGAATGCCCACGAGCAGCGCGAGCCCGGTGGCGGTGGCGGAAACCTGGATGGAGAGCCAGGTGATGCGCCAGACCTCCGGGTCCCCGGTGACCAGGAGGCGGAGCGCTTCGAGGATGCCCTGCCCGAACAGACCCACCGCGCCCTCTTCTATCGTCCTCTTCTAGAGGTCCTCGTCGCGCTTGCCGGCCACCGGCACGAAGAGGGGCTGGCCGTACTTGTCCACCCCGAACGTCTTGATCACCGCCTGGGTTTCGGGCGCCAGCATGAACTCGGCGAAGGCCTTGCCGCCCGCCGCGTTCACCCGCGGGCCGTTGGCCGGATTCACCTGCATCACCGAGTAGATGTTCAGGAGCGGCCGGTCCTTCTCCACGAGGATAGGCAGGTCTACCCGCCTGGCGAACGCGAGGTAGGTCCCGCGATCGGTCAGGGTGTATGCGCGCCGGTCGTTGGCGATGCCAAGGGTCTGCCCCATGCCCTGCCCGGACTCGAGGTACCAGGCGCCCTTCGGCTCCACGCCGGCCTGCGCCCACAGGGCCTGCTCGAGCACGTGGGTGCCGGACATGTCGCCACGGGAGACAAAGCGCGACTGACTCTCCGCGATGCGCCGGAGCGCGTCGACCGCCTTCGGCAGGCCCTTGATCCGCGCGGGATCCTCGGCGGGGCCGATGATCACGAAGTCGTTGTACATGACGAGGCGACGGTTACTCATCTTGCCGTCCTCGACGTACTTCTTCTCGAGACCCGGCGCGTGGGCCAGCGTCACGTCGGCCTCGCCGCGAGCGGCGAGGGCCAGGGCCTGCCCGGTGCCGACCGAGATCGTCTTCACGGGGAGCCCGGTCCGCTTCTCGAACAGCGGCACCAGCACGTCGAGCAGGCCGGAGTCCTGGGTGCTGGTGGTGGTGGAGAGGATGACGACGTGAGACTGGGCGAGCGCCGGGGAGGCCGCGAGCGGGCCGGCCAGCGCGAGCCACAGGGCGAAAATCACACGCGCGCGGGTCAATCGGAGGGGACGACGCATGTCACTATGCACGCGGGAGCATACAGGCTGCCCCGAGCACAGTCAACGAGGGCGCCGGCTCACCGCGACTCGGTGTATCATGGCGAGCGCGCGCCAAAATCCCCGGGAGACGACATGCGACGATTCGACCTCGTTCTACCGCAGAGCCTCGAAGACTGCCTCAAGATCCTCGCCGAGCGAGGAGCGCAGGCCAAGCTGGTGGCGGGCGGCACCGATCTCCTGCCCCAGATGAAGAACGGCGTGCTGAAGCCCGCCGTCGTCGTGGATCTTTCCGGGATCGCCCGGGTCCGCCAGGTCCAGAACGGGAGCGACCTCCGGATCGGCGCCGCGGTCACCGCGCGAGAGCTCGAGGTGAGCCGGGCGCTGCGCGGGGCGTATCTGGCCATCGCGGAGAGCGCGGCCATGGTCGGCTCGCTGCAGGTGCGCAACCTCGCCACCGTGGGCGGCAACCTCTGCAACGCGGCGCCGTCGGCCGACATGGCGCCGCCGTTGGTGGCGCTGGAGGCCCAGGCGGTCATCGCGGGGCCGAAGGGCGAGCGGCGGGTGCCGATGGCCGACTTCTTCACCGGGGTGCGTCAGACGGTCCTGGCCCCGAACGAGATGCTGATCGAGCTGGTCGTGCCGCCGCCGGGTGCCCATAGCGGCGGCCAGTATCTGCGGCACACGCCGCGGCGCGAGCTCGATATCGCCGTCGTGGGCGTGGCTTCTCAGCTGACCATCGCCGACGGCCGCTGCACGAAGGCACGCATCGCGCTCGCGTCGGTCGCGCCGACGCCGGTCCGCGCCACCGCGGCCGAGCGGGCGCTCGAGGGCCAGACGGTGACGCCCGAGCTGATCGAGCGGGCCGCCACCCTCGCGATCGAGGCGGCCAAGCCCATCGACGACCAGCGCGGCTCCATCGAGTTCCGCAAGCATCTGGTCCGCGTCCTCACCCGTCGCACGCTCACGACCGCGCGTGAGCGCGCGAACGCCTGATCCGGAGGCACATCCACGTGGCCAAACAAGTCCTGAGCTGCACCGTGAACGGCGAGGCCGTCGAGGTGCTCGTCCAGCCCTACGTGACCCTCCTCGACGCCCTGCGCGAGGACATGGGCCTCACCGGTCCCAAGGAAGGCTGCGGCACCGGCGACTGCGGCGCCTGCACCGTGCACGTCGACGGCAAGGTCGTGGCGAGCTGCCTGATGCTGGCGATGCAGGTGCGGGGCCGGAAGGTCCGCACCATCGAAGGCCTCGCGGCGGCCGACACCACGCTCCACCCGCTGCAGGACGCCTTCGTCCGCCTCGGGGTGCCTCAGTGCGGCTTCTGCATTCCGGGCGTGCTGATGGCGGCCGTCGCCCTGCTGGAGGAAAACCCGCGGCCCTCCGAGGAGGAGATCCGCTACGGTATCGCGGGCAATCTCTGCCGCTGCACCGGCTATACCAAGATGGTAGCCGCGATCAGCGAGGCGGCGGGCACGCTGGCCTCGAAGGGGAGCGCTCGATGAGCACGATGAAGACCACGCGCGACGTCAAGGGAGTGGGAGTCTCGATTCCGCGGCCCGACGGCCCCGAGAAGGTCACCGGCCGGGTGCAGTACGTGGCCGACATCCAGCCCAAGGGCCTGCTCCACGCCAAGCTGCTGCGCAGCCCGCACGCGCACGCCAAGATCCTCTCGATCGACGTGAGCGCCGCGAAGGCCCTGCCCGGCGTGCGCGCGGTGCTGACCGCGAAGGACATCCCGCACCTGAAGAAGAAGGCCCCGACGCGCGCCCACGCCGTCCTCGCCATCGACCGCGTGGTGTTCATGGGCCAGCCGGTGGCCGCGGTGGCCGCCGACGAGCTGTCGATCGCCGAGGAGGCCCTCGACCTCATCCGAGTCGAGTACCAGGTGCTGCCCGCCTCGATCGATCCGCTGAAGGCGATGCTGCCCGGCGCGCCGCCGGTGGCCGACGCGGGCACCGAGGCCGACACCAGCGAGGCGCTCGCCCACTCCGCGGTGGCCATCGCCAAGAGCGAGGCGCCCGCGAAGGCGGTGAACATCTCCCAGCAGGCGCGCCTGCAGCGCGGCGACCCGGCGAAGGGGTTCGCTCAGTCCGATCACGTGCTCGAGAAGACCTACCGGGTG
>DASZJM010000027.1:0-4351 GCA_035948165.1 Candidatus Methylomirabilota bacterium | reverse complement strand
CACGAAGTCGGAGCCCGAGATCGAGAAGAACGGCACGTTGGCCTCGCCCGCGATGGCCTTCGCCAGCAACGTCTTGCCGGTGCCGGGAGGGCCCACCAGCAGCACGCCCTTCGGGATCTTGCCCCCGAGCTTCTGGAACTTGGGCGGGTCCTTCAGGAACTCGATGATCTCGCGGAGCTCTTCCTTGGCCTCGTCCACACCGGCCACGTCCTGGAACGTGACCTTGTTCTGCTTCTCCGAGATCAGCCGGGCCCGGGCCTTGCCGAACGAGAGCGCCTTGGCGCCCCCGCCCTGCATCTGCCGCATGAAGAAGATCCAGACCCCGATGAACAGCAGCATCGGGACCCACTGCAGCACGATGGCGAGCCAGGAGTTGGTGTCGGGCGGCTTGACGTCGATCTTGACGCCCTTGTCCCGGAGCGACTTCACCAGGTCGGGGTAGTCGGCGGTGAAGGTCCGGAACGACGAGCCGTCGCTCAGCCGCCCGGAGACGTTGTTGCCTTTGAGGGTGACCTCGCGAACCTCCCCCGACTCGACCTTCTTGAGGAAGTCGGAGAAGACGATCTCGCCCCGCGGCGACTGGTTCTGCTGGAAGAGCTGGAAGAGGAGGATGACGATGAGGCCGATCACCATCCACAGGGCGAGGTTCTTATAGAACGGATTCATACGCCGAATCATACCATACGGCGCGGCGCGCGGAGGGGCCGCCCCCGAGCGCGGATCACCTCCCCGCGACCGTCTCCAGGACCGCCAGATCGGGCAGGTTGCGGTGCCAGCCGTCGTAGTCGAGGCCGTAGCCCACCACGAACTCGTCGGGGACGACGAAGCCCGCGTAGTCGACCTCGACGTCCACCTCCCGGCGGGAGACCTTGTCGAGCAGCACGCACAGGGCCAGGCTCCGCGGATGCCGGGTGGCCAGGTTCCGGCGCAGGTAGCTGATGGTGCGCCCGGAGTCGATCACGTCCTCGACGATGATCACGTCGCGGCCCTCGATCGAGAACGAGAGGTCCGAGGTGAGCCGCACCACGCCCGAGGAGCGGGTGCCGGAGCCGTAGGATGACACCGCCATGAAGTCCATCGCCGCGGGCAGCGGGATGGCGCGGAGCAGGTCGGCGGTGAACACCACCGCGCCCTTGAGGACCCCGACCAGCAGCGGGGCGCGGCCCGCGTAGTCGCGGCCGATGGCCTCCCCGAGCTCCGCCACGCGGGCCGCGATCTCGTCCCGGGAGATGAGGATGCGGCCGAGCTGCCGGTCCAACGCGGGGCGGCCCTACTTGGGCGTGGCGAACGCGGTGACCGACCGCTGGGCGCGGATCCGCTCGGCGGCGGCGGCGGCCTCCTCGCGGCTGCGGTACGTCCCGACCCGCACCCGGAAGCGCGGCTGGCCGTCCTGGGCGGCCACGCTGGCCACGTAGGCCTCGAGGCCGGCCGAGACGAGCTGCTGGCGGGTGTCGTCGGCCTGGCGCCGATTCTTGAAGGCGCCCACCTGCACCGTCCACGGGGACGCGGCCGCCGGGGTCGTTGGCGCCTTGGCCGCGGGCGCGGCGGCCTTGCCGGGAGCGGGCGGCAGCGAGGGCGCGGCGGGGGCCGGGGCGGGCGCGGCGGTCGGGGGCGTGACCGGCGCCGCGCTCGGGGCCGAGACCTTCACGGTGACTGGCACAGTGACTGGCACGGCGACCGGCTTCGAGTCGGGCTTGGCCGCCCCCGGCCCGTTCAGCGGCTCGGTCAGCGTCTGATAGAACGTGAGCTTCTCGGTCGGCTCGGGCGGCCGGTCGGCCATGGTCTCCGCCGCGATCCCCCCGCGTCGCGATGCCGGCGTGGCCGCCTTCCGCGCCGCCTCGGAGACGGAGGGCGGCGTCGCGGTCGCGATGCTGCTGCGAGCGAGCTGCCGGCCCACCAGCAGGCCGAGGGCGAAGGTGAGCCCCAGGATCACCACCACCGCGCCCCCGAGCATCACCCACTGCAAGAAGCCCGGTCCCCCACCCGACCGCCGGCGCGCCGAGGCCATCGCTCAGTCGCGCTCCGCCGCGCGGGTCATGCTCTCGGGCGCCGACACGCCGAGCAGGTCGAGCCCGTTGCGCACCACCTGGGCCACCGCGGCGGAGAGCCCGAGGCGCGCCAGCGTGGTGGCGCGGTCGGGGCCGATCACCCGGTGCGCCTTGTAGTACGGGTGGAAGACGCCCGCGAGCTCGGAGAGGAAGTACGCCACCCGGTGCGGCTCGCGCGCCCGCGCCGCGCCCGCCACCAGGTCCGGGTACTGCAGCAGACGCTTGATCAGGGCCTGTTCCTCGTCGAGAACGAGCGGCCGCATGTCGACCTGGCTCCACGACGGGATCGTGATCCCCTGCTCGGCAGCGTTCTTGAAGAGGCTGCCGACCCGGGCGTGGGCGTACTGCACGTAGAACACCGGGTTGTCGGAGGACTGGCGGGTCGCCACCGCGAGATCGAACTCGAGCGGGCTGTCGTGCCGCCGCGTGAGGAAGGTGAAGCGCGCGGCGTCGCGGCCGACCTCCTCCAGCAGCTCCTCCATCAAGACGAACTCGCCCCGCCGCTTGGACATGCGCACCGGCTGGCCGTCGCGCAGCAGGGTGACGAGCTGGACGATCATCACGTCGAAGGACTCGGGCGGGTGGCCGAGCGCCTGCATGGCCGCCCGCACGCGGGCCACGTAGCCGTGGTGGTCGGGGCCGAGGAAGTCGATCACGTGCTCGGCCCGCCCGAACTTCCCGAAGTGGTGGAAGCCGATGTCCACCCCGAAGTAGGTCAGCTCCCCGTCCGAGCGGCGCACCACCCGGTCCTTGTCGTCGCCGAAGGCGGTGGACCGGAACCAGAGCGCGCCGTCCTGCTCGTAGGTGTGCCCGGCGCGGGTCAGCGCCTCGATCACCTCGCGTGGCCGGCTCGTGTCGCGCACGTCGCGCTGCTCGTGGGCCCACTGGTCGAAGTGGGTGCCGTAGGCCTCGAGGACGCGGCGCTGGCTCTCCACCATGTCGGCGACCGCGCGCCGGCCGAGCGTCTCGAGCCGCTCCGCCTCCGGACGCGCCGCGATCGCCCGCATGCCGGCCGGATCGCGGGCCAGCCACTCCGCCACCAGGTCGACGAGGTATTCGCCGGGGTACGCGTTCTCGGGCAGCTCCACGCTCTCGCCGAGGGCCTGGCGGAGGCGCACGTCCACCGAGCGGGCCAGCGCGGTGAACTGATTGCCCGCGTCGTTGACGTAGTACTGCGACTCGACCGCGTAGCCCTGCGTTCGCAGGATCCGGGCGAGCGCGTCGCCCACCGCGGCGGCCCGCGCGTTGACGATCACGAGCGGGCCGGTGGGGTTGGCGGAGACGAACTCGAGGAGGACGCGCGCGCCCTTGCCCGCGTCGCTCCGCCCGTACTCGTCGCCCGCCGCGAGCACCTCGTGCAGCGCGTCCGCGCACCAGGCGGGCGAGAGGAAGACGTTGAGGAAGCCGGGGCCCGCGATCTCGAGCCGGTCCACCACCGCGGTGCGCGGGAAGGCGGCGACGATCGCCTCCGCGATCTTGCGGGGCGGGCGGCGGGCTTCGCGCGCGAGCGTCATGGCCACGTTGGTGGCATAGTCGCCGTGCCGCGCCTCCCGGGGGATCTCCCACTGCACCTCGGAGGGTGCGGGCAACCCGGCCGCGTCGAGCGCTTGCCTCACTGCGTCCGCGAGATGGTCCGTGATGTTCAAAGACACCGATCGCCGCCGATGCGGCGGCGATTCCTGGATGATACCCTCCGGTCCACGGGCGAGCGAAGAATTTTCGGACGCTTACGGCCCGCCGAGCTCGCGCAGCACGCGCGGGTCGATGCACGCGGCGAGGGTGTCGGCGAGCCGATCGTACGCGGCCTCGCGGAGCGCGCGATGATCGCGCGAATCCGAGGTCGACGGCCGCGCGGCGCCGTGCACCCAGTCGAGCACGCGCCGGCGCCCCGCCCCGGACTCGAAGAGCCCGTGCAGGTACGTGCCCCACACGCGCCCATCCTCCGAGACGCGGCCCTCCGCGCGACCCTCCACCTCGAGGAGCGGACGGCCGGGCGCCTCCGCGACCGTCTCGCCCACGTGGATCTCGTAGGCGTCGAAGTCCGGGCCCGCCGGCAGCCAGCGGGCCCGGACGCGACGCGTGACCTTCTGCCGTGCGAGGGTCGTCGCGACCGGGAGCAGGCCGAGCCCGTCCTCGTGCCCGCCGCTCTCCACGCGATGGGGATCGGCCACCGTGCGGCCGAGCATCTGGAACCCGCCGCACACGCCGAGCACCCGGCCCCCCTGCCGGTGGTGCGCGGCGACGGCGTCGAGGAGCCCGCGCGCCCGGAGAGTCCGCAGGTCGGCGATGGTGTCCTTCGAGCC
>DASZJM010000026.1:0-7305 GCA_035948165.1 Candidatus Methylomirabilota bacterium | reverse complement strand
GGACGAGCTGATCGACCAGTTCACTCGCGACACTAGCATCCGCATCGAGCAGCAGCGCCTGCCGTGGGCCGACCTCTACGCCAAGCTGCAGGTCGCGGTGCCGGCGGGGGAAGGCCCCGATCTCGCCCTCATCCACACCGTCGAGGTCCCGCACTTCGCCAGCGACGGCGTGCTGGAGGTGATCGACGACGCCACCGCCACCGGCAAGGGCTTCCGCGGGGAGGATTACCTGTCCGCCATGTGGCAGGGCGGCACCTACCAGGGCAAGCGCTACTCGCTCCCGCTCGACGTGCCGCAGCACATCCTCTACATGAACGTGAAGGTGATGAAGGACGCCGGCCTCACCGGCTCCGACGGCCGCCCGCGGGTGCCGGCGAGCCGCGACGAGCTGGTGACGATGGCCAAGCGCATCGCGACCAAGGCCGACACCTTCGGCTTCGCGATCGGCACCGTCGGCCCCGGCCGCTACACGTGGGGCTTCCACAACCTGCTCTGGCAGAACGGAGCGAACGTCTACGCGCCGGATCTCAAGAAGGCGGGCGTCGCCGAGCCCGCCGCCCTCGAGGTCGCCGAGTTCTGGGGCGCGCTCGAGGGTCAGCTCAAGATCGCCCCGCCCGCCAACGCCAACTGCCGCGACGCCTTCATCGCGGGCAAGCTCGGCATGTGGATCGCCGGGTCCTGGAACTTCACCGGCCTGCGCGAGGCCAAGGTGGAGTTCGTGGCGGTGCCGGTCCCGCGCCTGTTCAAGCAGGCGGTGGTCTGGGCGATGCCCCACCAGTACACCTTCCCCAAACCGAAGGCGGCCGACCGCGCCAAGCGCGACGCGGCGTGGGCCCACGTGCGCTGGATGACCGACCACGTGGCGGAGTGGACGCTCAAGGCCGGCCAGGTCTCGGCGAGCCGCAAGGCCCACTCGGACCCGCGCGTCACCGCCGACCCGGTGCTGCGCGCGCTCTTGTCCCAGGCCCCGAGCTGGCAGGTGGGCCAGCCCACTCCCAAGTGGGTGGCGGCCGAGAACCTGACGCGCCCGGTGATCGAGGCGGTCTACACCGGCCAGAAGCCGGCGAGGGCGGCGATGGAGGATCTGGCCCGCCAGATCAACGCGCTGCCCGACTAGCGTGTCGCGCCAGACGCGGGTCGCCTGGGGCTTCCTGGCGCCGGGCCTCCTGCTCTTCGCGGTCTACCGTCTCTACCCCCTCCTCGAGGGCCTGCGCCTCTCCTTCACCAACGCGCGGCTCGGGCGCCCGACCCAGCAGTGGGTCGGACTCGCCAACTACGCCCGCCTGCTCGACGACACCCGCTTCCAGGTGAGCCTCTGGAACACCGGCTTCTACACGGTGGCCAGCACCCTGCCGATCCTGGCCGTCCCGCTCGCGCTGGCGCTGATGCTGAACCGCGGCCGCCTGAAGACCCTGCTGCGCAGCGTCTTCTTCTTCCCGTTCACGCTCTCGGTGGTCACGGTCGGCCTCGCCTGGCTCTGGCTGCTCGACCCGGTGGTGGGCCCGTTCAACTACTACCTGCGCGCGCTCGGCGCGCCCGCGCGCTCCTGGCTCGCCGATCCGCACACCGCGATGTGGGCCATCATCCTCACCACCGTGTGGTGGGTGACCGGCTACTACCTGGTGGTCTACCTCGCCGGGCTCCAGGACATCCCGCGCGAGCTCTACGAGGCGGCCGCCCTCGACGGCGCCTCCGGCGCCCGCGCGTTCTGGGCGATCACCCTGCCCCTGCTGCGCCCGGTGCTGCTCTTCGTGGTGGTCACGCACGTGATCGGCTCGTTCCAGCTCTTCGGCCAGGTGTTCGTCCTCACCGGGGGCGGCCCCGGCGACGCCACCCGCACCGTGGTCCAGCACCTCTACGAGACCGCGTTCCAGAACTTCTTCCAGTTCGGCGCCGCCTCCGCGATGGCGTGGGTGCTCTTCGCGGTCATCCTCGCCTTCTCGCTGCTGCAGTTCCGCCTGCTGCGCGGCCACACCGAGTACTGAGCGATGGCACGCGCGGGCCGCCCGCTCGACCGGCAGCGCTGGGCCCTCACCCTGGCCCTGCTCGCCCTCGCCGTCCTCTGGCTCTCCCCGATCGCGTGGGTGGTGGTGACCTCGCTGAAGCCGAGCGAGAACATCATCCGGCTCCCGCCCGAGTGGATCCCGTGGCCCGCGACCGGCGCCCACTACGCCGAGGTGCTGTGGGGCTCCTCGCGCACCGCCCGGATCGGGCGCGCCTTCGCCAACAGCCTCATCGTCGCCACCGGCAGCGTGGTGGTGACGCTCGCCACCAGCGCGATGGCCGCCTACCCGCTCGCCCGCATGCGCTTCCCGGGGCGCGATCTGGTCTTCGCGGTCCTGGTCGGCAGCCTGATGATCCCGAACGCGGTGCTCCTGGTCCCCCAGTACGTGCTCACCCAGCAGCTCGGCTGGCTCAGCACCTACCAGGGCCTGATCGTGCCGGAGGCGGCGATGCTCTTCGCGTTCGGGGTCTTCCTCCTGCGCCAGTTCTTCCTCACGATGCCGCGGGAGCTGGAGGACGCGGCCTTGATCGACGGCGCAGGTCCATGCCAAGTCTTCTCTCGAATAATTCTGCCGCTCTCGCAGCCGGTGCTGGCCGCGCTCGCGATCTTCGCCTTCCGGTCGGCGTGGAACGACTTCCTGTGGCCGCTCATCGCGGTGAACAAGCCGGAGATGTTCCCGCTGCCGGTGGCGCTCGCCCTGCTCCGCAGCGCCTACAGCTCGGAGTCCTACGGGCCGATCATGGCGGGGGCGGCGCTGAGCGCGCTGCCGCTGCTGGTGGTGTTCATCGTGGCCAACCGGCGCATCGTGGAGGGCGTGCGCCTGAGCGGCCTCAAGGGCTAGGCGTCGAGGACCTCGCGCACCCGGCGGCTCAGGCCGTCCGGCGTGAACGGCTTCGCGAGGAACGCGCCCCCGAACTCGCCCCCGCTCTGCAGGGCCAGGGCGGATCCGGTGTAGCCCGACATGAACAGCACCTCCATGCCGGGCCGGCCCGCCTGCAGCTGCGCCGCGAGCTGGGGCCCGTTCATCTCGGGCATGACCACGTCGGTGAGCAGGAGATGGATCGCGTCGGGGTGACGCTGGTGGATCTGGATCGCCTCGAGTGGCGAGGCGGCCTCGAGCACGGTGTAGCCCTGCACGGTCAGGATCTCGCGGGCCAGCGTGCGCAGGTTCGGGTCGTCCTCCACCAGCAGCACGGTCTCCGAGCCGCGCAGCCGCGTGCCCGGCGCCTTGGCCGGCTCCGCCGCCTCGACCGGCGCCGCCACCGCGGGCAGGTACACCTTGAAGGTGGCGCCGTGGCCCGGCTCGCTCTCCACCTCGATGAGCCCGCCGCTCTGCTTCACGATGCCGTACACGGTAGCCAGCCCGAGCCCGGTCCCCTTGCCCATCTCCTTGGTCGTGAAGAACGGCTCGAAGATCTGGGCGCGGGTGGCCGCGTCCATCCCGTGCCCGCTGTCGGCCACCGACAGCATCACGTAGGGGCCCGGCTCCACATCCGGCCAGCGCCGCGCCGCGGCCGCGTCGAGGGCGACGTTGGCGGTCTCGAGCGTGAGCCGGCCCCCGCGTCCCATCGCGTCGCGCGCGTTCACCGCGAGGTTCAGGATCACCTGCTCGAGCTGCCCCGGATCGGCCTTCACGTGGGCGAGCCGCGGCCCCGCGGTGACCGAGATCTCGATGTGCTCGCCGATGAGCCGACGGAGCAGGGGCTCGATCCCGCTCACCGTCTCGTTCAGGTCGAGCACCCGCGGCTCCAGCACCTGCTTGCGGCTGAAGGCGAGCAGCTGGTGGGTCAGGCGGGCCGCGCGCTCCGCCGCGCCCCGCACCAGCTCCACCTCCCGGCGCAGCGGATCGTCCGGCCCGAGCTTGCCCAGCATCAGGTAGCAGCGCCCGCCGATCACGGTGAGCAGGTTGTTGAAGTCGTGGGCCACCCCGCCCGCGAGCTGGCCGACCGCCTCCATCTTCTGGGCCTGCCGGAGCTGGGACTCGAGCTGCCGGCGCTCGGTGATGTCGGAGAAGCTCCACTCGTGGTGCGCGATGACCCCCGCCGCGTTCCGCACCGGCCGCACGTTGACGCTCACCCAGATCACCGCCCCGTCCTGCCGCCGGCCCTGGACCTCCAGGTTCTGGAGGGACTCGCCCCGCGCGAGCGCGCCCATCGCCCGGGCGCGGTCGGCACCCTCCGCGTAGAGGTCGGCCACGCTGGCGTCGAGGAGGGCGGAGACGCTCGCGTACCCCGCGATCCGCACCGCCGCCGCGTTGGCCGCGAGGATGCGGCCGTCGGGGAGCGAGCGGATCAGCCCGACCGGGGCGCCGTCGAAGAGCTCGTGGTAGCGGGTCTCGGCCGCGCGCGCCGCCGCGCGCTGGCGGGCGTGGTCGATCGCGCTGCGCACCGCGGCGGGCAGGCGCATGAAGCGCCGCGGATCCTTCAGCACGTAGTCGTCGAGGCCCTTGCGGAGCGCCTCGACCGCGATCTCCTCGCTGAGGGTGCCGGTGCACAGGATCACCGGGCACTCCGGCCACTGGGACTTGAGCGAATCGAGCAGGGCGAAGCCGTCGGTGAAGCCGAGACCGTAGTCGGTGATGACCAGGTCGTAGGGCCCCGCCTCGATGGCCCGGGCGAGCGACTCGGGATCACCGACCTCGGAGATCTCGAGCTCGGCGAACTCGCGGGTCAGCGCCCGCCGGATGAGCAGGCGGTCGTCCGGGTTGTCGTCGACCAGGAGGATCCGGAAGCGGTCGTCGAGGGCGGTCAACTCTGCCGGATCTCCGGGTGCTCGTTGAGCACCAGCCAGTAGAGGTTGATGCTCTTCACCATCTCGAGGAGGGCCTCGAAGCCCACCGGCTTGGTGAGATAGGAGTTCACCCCGATGTCGTAGGCCCGGTTGACGTCCACCGACTCGCGAGACGAGGTGAGCACCACCACCGGCAGCCGCTTCACGGCGGACTCGCGGCGCACCCACTCGAGCACCTCGAGCCCGGAGCGGCGGGGCAGCTTGAGATCGAGCAGCATGAACACCGGCAGCGGGAACTTCGCGCGGTCGCTCCACGGCGGGGCCCCGCTCAGGTAGGCCACCGCCTCCTCCCCGTCGCTCACGTGCTGCACCGGGTTGGCCAGGTTGGCCTTGCGGAACGCGCGCTGGATCAGGAGGGCGTCGTCCGGCGAATCCTCCACTAACAGAATTGGCAGGGCGGGCGCGTTCATGCCGCGGGCGCCTCCGCCTCGCGCAGGTCGACCCAGAAGCGGCTCCCGGTCCCGGGCTCGGATTCGACCCCGGCCTGGCCGCCCAGGCGCAGCGCGCCCTTCTGCACGATGGCGAGCCCGATCCCGGTGCCCGGATACTGCTGCAGACCGTGCAGCCGCTCGAACGCGCGGAAGATCCGCTCGCGGTGCTCCGCCGCGATGCCGATGCCGTTGTCCTCCACCCAGAGGCGGACCCGGCCGGGCGCGCGCTCGGCGTGGATGCGGACCCGGGGCGGCGCCTCCGGCCGGGTGAACTTGAGCGCGTTGGTCAGCAGGTTGCCCACGATCTGGCCGAGCACGGCGCGGTGGCCGAGCACCCGCCCCAGCGGCCGCTCGACCGCGATGTCGCCGCCGCGCTCCTTGACCTCCCCTTCCAGCGGCCCGCACGCCTCGTCGACCACCGTCTCGAGGCTCACCGGATCGAGCGCGATCTCGGTGCGGACGAGGCGGCTGTAGGCGAGCAGGTCTTGGATCAAGGTGTCCATCTGCCGACTCGCGCCCACGATCCGCTGCGCGTAGTCGTGGCCGGTGGCGTCGAGGCGGTCGCCGTAGTCCTCGAGCAGCGCCTCGGAGAAGCCCTGCATGGCCCGCAGGGGCGCGCGCAGGTCGTGCGAGATCGAGTAGCAGAAGGCGTCGAGCTCCCGGTTCACCACGTCGAGCTCGCCCACCTGCCGCGCGAGGGCCGCGTTCAGCGTCTCGATCTGCTGGCGCGCGTTGCGCCGCTCGGTCACGTCGAGCACGAGGGCCTCGAAGGCCGGCTGGCCGTCGTCCTCCAGCTCCACCGAGGTCATCGACACCCAGATCACCTCGCCGTTCTTCCGTCGAAAGCGCACCTCCTGGTCGACCAGCCCGCCTCCCGGCGCGACCCCGGCGATGATGCGCTCCCGATCCGCGGGATCCACGTAGAGGTCGCGCGCGTTCAACCCCAGCACCTCCTCGCGCGAGCCGTAGCCCAGGATCCGCGCCATCGCCGGGTTGCACTCGAGCACGGTGCCGTCCGACCGCCGGGTGCGCGCCATCCCGGCCAGGTTGCGGTCGAAGAGCTGCCGGTAGCGCGCCTCCGCCGCCCGGCGCCCGCGATCCATCCGCCGCCGGCGCTCGACCTCCCGGCCGATGAGCAGGATGGAGCCGAGCGTGATCATCACCACCACCACGCTGCCGCCCGCGATGATCCACCGCGTGCGGGAGGCCATCGTGGAGGCGGTCACCACCCGGTCATCCAGCAGCACGCGCTCGGCCGCCCGCATCTCGTCGATCAGCCCCCGGATGGACGTGTCGAGCCCCGAGCCGCCGGTCAGCCGGACCCGTTCCGCGGCCGCGTCCCGGCCCTGCTCCCGGCGGAGCGCGCTCGTCTCCTGGAGTGCCAGCAGCCGCTCCGCGACGAGCGGCTCGAGGCGGGCCAGCCGCTCCTGCTGCTCGGGATTGTCGGCGGTGAGCCGCCGGAGCGCGGCGAGGCTGCTCACCGCGCGCTGCATCCCCGACCAGTAGGTCCCGAGGAAGCGCTCCTCCCCGGTGAGCACGTAGCCGCGCACCCCGGTGTCCGCCGTGATGACCCCTCCCAGCAACGACTCGAGGGTCGCGAGCACCTCGTGGGTGTGCCCCACCCGGGCGCTCGTATCGACTAGGACCCCGACACTTCGGTAGGAGACGAGCGCGACAGCCACCAGCACCGACAGGGCCAGCGCAACGGCGAGGGTGATTCGCGCGCGGATCGGAACCCGGGTCAGGCCCGCGGTGAGCGGCATCCTGTCTTAAAAGTTAGCACGCGACCCGGTTTAACCCCTCGCGCCTCGGAAAGTAACGCGTCGCGGCAGCGGAAGGCTACCGATCGATCACCCTACCGGCGGCCCTGGAAGCACTTGGCGATATCGAACTGGAGCCGGTTCGCCTCCTCGCGCTTGTCCGGCGGGAAGCGCGCCTCGGTGGCCCGGCGCATGGTCGCGGCCGCACCCTGGCAGTCGCCTCGCGCCAGGGCGGCGCGCACCACCTCGATGAACGATTCCGCGGCCACGCCACCGCCCGCGTCGCCCGCGAAGTTGGTGTCGCCCGGGCGGCTGCTGC
>DASZJM010000025.1:0-17466 GCA_035948165.1 Candidatus Methylomirabilota bacterium | reverse complement strand
CGGTGGGCGAAGATCAGGGTGGTGCGCCCTCGCATCAGGCGGTCGAGCGCCTCCTGGATCGCGGCCTCGCTCTCCGCGTCGACCGACGAGAGCGCCTCGTCCAGGATGAGGATCGGCGCGTCGCGCAGCAGCGCGCGGGCGATCGCGATGCGCTGCCGCTGACCGCCGGAGAGCCGCACGCCCCGCTCGCCCACCACCGTCTGGTAGCCCTGCGGCAGCGCCGCGATCGCGTCGTGGATGTTGGCGTTGCGCGCGGCCGCCTCGAGCTCGGCCTGGGTCGCCTCCGGCCGGCCCATGCGCAGGTTGTCCTCGACGGTGCCGTGGAAGAGGTAGGTGTCCTGGCTCACCACCGCGATCAGGCGGCGCAGGTCGTGGAGCGAGAGCTCACGCAGGTCGCGGCCGCCCACCGTGACGCGCCCCACGGTGGGGTCCGCGAAGCGGAGCAGCAGCCGCGAGATGGTCGACTTGCCGGCTCCGCTCGCCCCCACCACGCCCACGCGCTCACCCGCGGCCACCTGGAGCGAGAGCTCGCGTAGCGCGGCCTGCCGGCCGCCCGGGTAGGCGAAGGTCACGCGCTCGAACGCGATGGAGGGCGTGATGGGGTTCGCGTTCGGAAGATTCGCGGTGAAGCGATTGTTTTGATCGGGGGGGAGCGGCGCCGCTCCTCCCCCGAGCCCCCCCAGCGCATCGTTCTGGCCGCTCGCGATGTCGCGGACCTGCGGCTGGATCGCGAGGAGGTCGCGGACGCCCTGGGCGGCGGAGAGGCCGAGCATGCCCTGGTGGAGCACGACGCGCAGCTCGCGGAGCGGGCGGAAGATCTCGACCCCGAGCATGAGCACCACCACCAGCGCGGTCAGCTCCATGTGCCCGGCCTGCACGCGGTACGCGCCGAGGCCGAGGGCCACCGCGGCCCCGAGCGCGATGCAGATGTCGCTGATGCCGCGGGCCATGGTGTTGGTGCCGAGCAGCCACATGGTGGCCTGGAAGAGCGAGTGGCCGCGCTCCTCGAGTAGTCGTGCGCGCGCCCCGCTCTGCCCGAAGGCGGCCAGCGTGCGCAGCCCCTGGATCGCGTCGAGGAACTCGGCGCCGTAGGCCTTGTAGGCGCGCGACCGCTCGAGGCTGTGACGGCTGTCCCACCGGTGCCAGAGGGTGGGAAGCAGGAAGGTGGCCACCGCGGCGGCGAGGATCACGCCGGCCAGCGGCAGATCGATCGCGGCCACGATCGCGAAGATCAGGAACGGGGTCAGGGCGGAGACGAAGAGCTGGGGTAGGTACTGGCCGAAGTAGACCTCGAGCTGCTGCACGCCCTCGACCACCGAGAGGATGACGTCGCCGGTGCGCGCCTGGGTGAAGTGGGCGGGGCCGAGCGCGGTGATCTGCGCGTAGAGCGTGCCGCGCAGCCGCGCCTGGACCCGGGCCGCGGTGTGGTGGGCCACCATCGCGCGCCCGTACTCGAGGAGGCCGCGGAGCGCGACGAGCGCGGCGACGCCCGCCACCGGCCACGCGAGGCGGCCGAGCGGGTCGCCCGCGAGCAGGCGGCCCAGCACCCAGCCGAGCAGGGCGAGTCGCGCGGTGCCCACGAGCACCGAGGCGAGCCCGGCGAGCGTGGCGCCCGCGATGCGCAGGCGGACGCCCCGGGTGAACGCCCAGAGCCACCCGTCGAGGTACACGGCTCAGGCCCGCGCGCGCACGCGGCCGGCCACCGCGCGCACCTTGCGGGGCGCGGCGAGCCAGATCGCCACCACCGAGACCAGGCTGCAAGCGATCGCGATCTGGAAGGCGAGCACGTAGTTGCCGGTGTGATCGTGCAGCACGCCGGCGAGCCACGGCCCCAGCCCGCCGCCCGCGATCGAGGAGAGCATCAGGGTGCCGAAGATCGAGCCGTAGTGGCGCCCCTGGAAGATCTCGGCCGGGATCGCGCCCACCACCGAGGTCAATCCGTAGCCGAGCATCCCCTGCGACACCACCATCACGTAGAGGAGGAAGAGGGTGGGCGAGTCGGCGAGCAGGAGCAGGGTCGCGTAGCAGATCGCGAAGCCGAGCCCGCCCACCGTCCACACCCACTCGCGCCCGATGCGGTCGGAGAGCCACCCGAGCGCGATCTGGCCGGGGATGCCGGCCAGGCTCACGAACCCGAGCGCCCACGCCGCGTCGCCGGGGCGGAAGCCGATCTCGATCAGGTACTTGGTCTGGTGCACCTGCACCGCGTACCACGCGAAGAGGCCCAGGAAGTAGCCGATCGCGATCCACCAGAAGCGCGCGGTGCGGGCCGCGCGGCCGAGCGTCCAGTCCACCGCCGCCCACACCGGGTCGACCACGTTCGACGGGCGGGCCGCCGCCGCGGCGGAGCCGGCGCGGTCGCCATCGGGCTCGAGCCCCATGTCCTCCGGGCGGCGGCGCAGCAGGAGGTTGAGCGGGACCAGGAGCAGCAGGACCAGGAGGCCCATGGCGAAGCAGGCGGTGCGCCAGCCCGCGCGCCCGATGAGCGTCTGCATCCACGGTAGCAGGATGACCGAGCCCACGCCCACGCCGGAGAACGCGAGGCTCATCGCGAGCCCGCGCCGCCGCACGAACCAGTTCGGCAGGAAGAGGGACTGCCCGGTGTAGCCGATGCAGACGCTGCCGCCGCCCACCATGACCCCGAGGGTCGCGTAGAGGTGCCACGGCCGGGTCACCTGGGTGGCGAGCAGCATCCCGAGTCCGATCAGGAGCACGCCCAGCTCGATGACCACGCGCGGGCCGCGGCGGTCCATCAGCCGGCCGAGCGACGGGCTCAGCACCGCGGAGACCAGGAAGCCGAACGAGAACGCGCCCGCGATGAGCCCCCGCTCCCAGCCGAACTCGTCGAGGATCGGGGGAAAGAGGAGGGAGAAGGCGGTGCGTGCGTTGATCCCGATCCCCATGGTGACGAAGACCACCGCCACCACGACCCAGCCGTAGAAGATGGGCAGGCGCACGAACGGGGATTGTACGCCGTTTGACTCCGCAGTGGGGATTTGCCAGGATGTGCCGGCCGATCGGAACCGTCGCGATCCACTACGCAGCGCGTCGGCGCGGCCCGGGCACGGAAGGCGTGCCCGCCGCGCGTGTGAGGACTGCCCGATGACTCCTCCCAATCCCGTGCTCGACCTCACCCAGAACGAGAACACCGCCGGCCGCGCGGGCGACAAGCTCAAGGGCCGGGTCGCGTTCGTCACCGGCGGCACCCGCGGCATCGGGGCCGCCATCTGCCGCAGCCTCGCGAGCCAGGGCGCGGTGCTGGCCGCCGGCTACGCGGGCAACGACGACGCGGCCAAGAAGTTCGCGGACGCGTTCTCCGGCACCTACGCCACCGCGGTCAGCACCCACAAGGGCAACGTGGGCGAGGCGGCCGACTGCCGGCGCACCATCGACGAGGTGATCGCGAGCCACGGCCGGCTCGACATCCTGGTCAACAACGCGGGCATCACCATCGACAAGACGGTGCTCAAGCTCTCCGACGAGGACTGGTTCAAGGTGCTGAACGTCAACCTCTCGGGCGCGTTCTTCCTCTCCCAGTCCGCGCTGCGCCACATGGCGGAGCGGGGGAGCGGGCGCATCGTGAACGTCTCGTCGGTCATCGGCGAGATGGGCAACATCGGGCAGGCCAACTACGCGGCGTCGAAGTCGGGCCTGTTCGGCCTCACCAAGACCCTGGCCCGGGAGGCCGCCTTCCTGCTCGGCAAGGCGGGCCGGCTCGCGGATCCGGACGGGGTCGGCCTCACCGTGAACACCGTGACCCCCGGCTTCATCGCCACCGAGATGCTCGAGCACGTCCCGGCCAAGGTGCTGGAGCGGATCGTGGGACAGATCCCGCTCGGCCGGCTCGGCAAGCCCGAGGAGGTCGCGCGGGTCGTGCACTTCCTGGCCGCCGACTCGTCGAGCTACATCACCGGCCAGGTCTGGGGGGTCAACGGCGGCCTGGACATGTAGCAGAACCCAACCAACAGGAGATCCGATCATGTGCGTGGACGACGATTCCTTTCCTCCCATTCGCCCGATCTCGGGCGGCGCGGCCGGCTCGCGCGACTTCCACCTGACCTCGGCCGACGGCACCAAGGTCATGGCCCACGCCGCGCGCGCGGCCAAGCCCACCGGGGCCGGCATGGTGGTGATCCCGGACGTGCGCGGCCTGCATCCGTACTACAAGGAGCTGGCCGACCGCTTCGCCGAGATCGGGGTGGACGCGGTGGCGATCGACTTCTTCGCCCGCACCGCGCCCAGCGAGGACCGCAGCGAGAAGTTCGACTTCATGTCCCAGGTGCCGCTCACGAAGCCGGAGACCCTGCAGGCCGACATCGCGGCCGGGGTGGCCTACCTCCGCTCCGCGGACGGCGGCCAGGTGAAGTCCCTCTACTCGATGGGCTTCTGCTTCGGGGGCGCGCTCTCGTACCTGCAGGCCGCGAGCGGGCTCAACTACACCGGGGTCATCGGCTTCTACGGCTGGCCGCTCGGGCTCAAGCGCTGGCCGGACCGGCCCAAGCCGATCGACGCGGTCGATCGCTACAAGTGCGGGGTGATGTCGGTGTTCGGCGGCGCCGACGAGGGGATTCCGCAGGCGGACGTCGACGCCTTCGACCAGGCCTGCAAGAAGGCGAAGGTGAAGCACGACCTGAAGGTGTACCCGGGCGCGCCGCATAGTTTCTTCGACCGGAAGTACACCGAGTTCGCGGAGGCCTCCGGCGACGCGTGGAAGCGCGTGCAGGCCTTCGTCAGCGGAAAGTAGGGATCACCTCGCGGGTGAGGACGTCGAGGGTCCGCTTCATCTGATCGAGCGAGAGGAGGCCGCTGGGGTTCAGCTCGGCGACGATGCCGGCGAGCCCCAGGTCCTCCGCGATCTCGCCCAGGCGGTCCCGGAGCGCGGGCGCGGTGCCGAACGCGACCCGCGTTTTCAAGATCTCGTCGTACGACATGTTGACGATGCGGTCGGCCATGGCCTGTCGGCGGTCGCCGGGACCGGCGCCGGCGCGCCCGAGGCCGGAGCGGACCAGCTCCACGTGCCGCTCGAAGAAGTAGGTCATCGCGGCCCGCGGTTCCTCGCGGGCGGCCTGCTCGGTTGGCGCCGCGTAGACCGGGATGCGCAAGAACACGTCCGCGGGGCCCGCCTGTCCGGATTCGCGCCACGCCTCGCGGTATGCCTTGAGGTGGCCGCGCAGCAGCGGGATGTCCAGGTCGCGCAGCCCGATGAACAGCGGTAGGCCGAGCTTCGCGACCTGCGGGAAGGTCTCCGGTGAGTTGGCGGCCATGCGCATCGGCGGGTGCGGCACCTGGTAGGGCGTGGGCGCGACGGTCACGGTGGGGAAGCGATAGAACTGGCCCTCGTAGCTGAAGGGCTGGCCCTTCCAGGCCTCCCGGATGATCGCGAGGCACTCGAGGAAGCGGGCCTGGCTCTCCCCGTAGGGCACGCCGAGCAGATCGTAGGTGCGGGCGGAGCCGCTGCGGCCGACGCCGAAGTCGAGGCGGCCCTCGCTGAGCTGGTCGACGGTGGCCGCCTCCTCGGCGATCCGCAGGGGGTTGCCGAGCGGGAGCACCTGCACCGCGATCCCGATCCGGAGGCGGCGGGTGCGCGCGGCCA
This sequence comes from Candidatus Methylomirabilota bacterium, assembly GCA_035948165.1. Lineage (GTDB taxonomy): Bacteria > Methylomirabilota > Methylomirabilia > Rokubacteriales > CSP1-6 > CAMLFJ01. The sequence continues at coordinate 11,873 of DASZJM010000025.1, read as the reverse complement.
GGAAGCTGGCGAACGCGAGGGGAGCCGACTGGATCGAGCGGGAGCCGTTGAAGTGGATCTCGCCGAGCCAGATGCCGTCGAGGCCCTGGGCCTCCCCGGTGTCGGCCAGATCGATGGTCTCGCGCAGCGTCGCGCTCTCGCTGACGCCGCGGCGCCTCTCTTCGAGAAAGATCCCGAAATGCATGGGCCCGGTTCCTCCGCCCGCGCATCTTGCGCCGCGGGCTCCACGTCGTCAAGTGACCCGGTCGGTCACTGGATCAGCTCGTCGCCGCGCGAGCTCATCGGTCCGTCCCGAACGTCGATCGCATGGCGCTGGACGAACATTCTAGCGCGAGCCACGCCCGGGCCGCCCGCGGCGACCGCAGGTGGACGACGCGCGCGGGCGCGTGGCCGCCTACATCTCCGAGTAGCCGCTGCCGCGCGAGTCGACACCGCGCCCGCGCGCGCTCTCGATCCAGCCGAACTCGCGGAGGATCTGCTGGCTGTAGGTCACGCGGCCGCTCACGCGCTCCGCGGGCTCGGTGGCGAGCAGGAGGGCGGCGCGCGCCATCAGGATCGGCGGCTCGCCGCGCGGGTCGTCGAGGCCGCTGACCAGGCGGTGATACACCGTGCCCGGCGTTGGCACGACCTGCGAGGGCGCGACCGAGGTGACCGAGACGCCGTACTGGAAGACCTCGGAGGCGAGCCCCTGGGTGAACCGCTCGAGCGCGGCCTTCTCGGCGCCGTAGCAGGTGCCGCCGCGCGCGCCCACCGCGGGATCGGGGTAGGGGCCGCGGCCGGGCCCGATGGCGGAGCCCGACGAGATGTTCACGATCGCGCCGGTCCGCCGCGGCACCATGTCGCCGAGCACGAGCTGGCTCAGGATGAACGGAGCCTGGAAGTTCACCGCCCACGAGCGGAGCCACTTGCCGACCGGGTAGTCCTTGACCGGCACGTAGTAGGTGAGGGCCGCGTTGTTGATCAGCACGTCGATCGGGCCGTACCGCTGACGCGCCTCGCGGATCAGCCGCTCGCACTCCGGCGGCTCCGCGATGTTGGCCCCGACCGCGTGGGCCTCGCCGCCCGCCTCGCGGATGGCGCCCACCGTCTGCTCGAGCGAGCCCGCGAGGGGATGCTGACCTTCCTGGACGGTGCGGGCCGCGCAGACGACGCGGCCTCCCTCGGCGGCGAAGAGCCGGGCGACGTCGGCGCCGATGCCGCGGCTCGCGCCGGTGACCACCACGACCTTGCCGTCCAGTCGGCCCATGAGTGCCTCCGGGCCGTTATTGTCCACGACGGCGCGGCCCGGTCAACCCGGGCGGGACCCGGGCGACCGGTCGCGCGTCGTGCCGGCTAGGACGTGCTGGAGAGGGCGGCGACCCGCAGGCGCTCGCCCGGGAAGATCCGATCGGGCCGCTCGAGCCCGTTCCACTTCGCGAGCAGCTTCACGGAGACGCCGTACTGCTTGGCGATCCGCCACACCGTGTCGCCCGCCTGCACCACGTGGACGCCGGGACGCGGCGCGGGCGCGCTCTTGCGAGCGGCCAGGTCCATCTCCACCGCCGCCTGCACCGCCGCGGTGCTCCCCAGCGGTACCTTGAGCTCGTATGGCCCGTCGGGCGGCGTCTGCTTCTGGCGCAGCTCCGAGTTCAGCGACTCGAGGTCCTGAAGCGAGAGACCGGAGAGCGCGGCCAGCCGCACGAGCCGGCTGCTCTTGGGCACCGTGACCTGCTCGTAGCGCAGGGGCTCCTCGGGGACGACGGTGAAGCCGTAGCGCTCGGGCTGACGCCCGATGAGGGTCGCGGCATGGATCGCGGGCACGAAGTTCTTGGTCTCGTCGAGCAGGAGCGGCGTCCGGTGGAGCTTCCAGAAGTCGCGCGAGCCAGTCCGGTCGATGGCCTGCTGGATCTTGCCGTCGCCCGCGTTGTAGGCGGCCTGGGCCAGGTCCCACGAGCCGAACTGGGCGTACAGGTCGCGCAGGTAGTTGGCCGCGGCCACCGTCGACTTCTCGGGATCGAGCCGCTCGTCGAGCCAGCCGTCCACCCGCAGGCCGTAGAGCCGGGCGGTCGGCGCCATGAACTGCCACAGACCCTTGGCGCCGGCGTTGGATACCGCCACCGGGTTGAAGCCGCTCTCGATCATCACCGTGAAGACCAGGTCGTCGGGGAGACCCTTCTGGCGGAAGACCTCGAGGATCATGGGCAGGTAGCGGCCGGAGCGGGCGAGCCAGCCTTCCACCACCGCGCGACGATAGCCGGTCTGGAATCGATCGAGGAAGAACCGGACGTGCTCGTTGACGTTCACGCGATAGGCCGCGAGCGGCTTCGCCGGCGGGTCTATGGCTAGCGCGGGGGCCAGCGCGGGCCGCGCCGGCTCGACCGCCGGCACGAAGCTGGCGGTCTGCACGGTCGCGGTCGGGGTCTCGGCCGGCTGGCCGAAGACCTCGGTCCAGGTGGCCTCGGAAGATCTGACGCTATAGCGGGTCGAGTCGCCGGGCCAGGTCGCGAGGACGGGGCCATCCACCTGGCCCTGCATCTCGTAGGTGGCGGGGTCGACCGCCATGGCGACCGGGGTGGTCTCCACCTCGGCCTGAGCTGCTCCGGCGAGGGCCAGCCAGCCGGCCAGCAGCACTGCGATGCCGGTTAGAGCGGTCCGCGTTGACGTACCCTGTGTCGTAGCCATGGGCGGACTGGATAGCAAGGCCCAAGCCACTGGTAACTATGTGATACATATTGTGTTTTTGAGGTGACAGAGCCATGGGACCCCCCTCTCTGGGTAGCCGGGAGCCCACCATGGGCGAATTGCGCGCTGTGCATATTCTGCGTAGCAGGGCGACCCGACGTTGAGGCGCGAGGCGACTTGACGCGGCGCCGAGGTTGGCTCCATGCTGTCCCCCACCAATGGCCTCGGCGCGAGCATCCGGTAGTCCGTACGACGGCTACGCGCGTCGTGTGACCCCGGCTCCGGATCCCGAGTTGACCCCGGTCGGTCCCGGCACGCCGAGCGGCGAGTACCTGCGCCGATACTGGCAGCCGGTTGCGTTCGCGCGGGACCTCGACGGGCCGCCGCGGCGCGTGCGCATTCTCGGCGAGGATCTGGTGGTCTTCCGCGACCGCAGCGCGCGCGTCGGCGTGCTCCATCTCCACTGCGCGCATCGCGGAACGTCGCTCGAGTTCGGCATCCCGCTCGAGCGCGGCCTCCGCTGCTGCTATCACGGCTGGGTCTTCGACGTCGACGGCCGCTGTCTCGAGACGCCGGGCGAGCCCGCGGGGAGCCGGCTCTGCGAGCGCGTGTGGCAGGGCGCCTATCCGGTCCACGAGTTCGGTGGCCTCGTCTTCGCGTACTTGGGCCCGCCCGAGCGGCGCCCCGCGTTCCCGCTCTACGACTCGTTCGAGGTGCCGGGGCTCACCCTCATGCCCGCGGCCGAGTTCACGCTGCCGTGCCACTGGCTGCAGGTGAAGGACAACAGCATGGACCCGGTCCACACCGCGTTCCTGCACGCTCTCTCGAGCGGCTACCAGTTCACCGAGGCCTTCGGCGTGGTGCCCGAGCTCGACTGGCTCGCCACCGAGGCGGGCATGGTCTACATCGCGACCCGCCGGGTGAATGACCTGGCGTGGGTGCGCGTGTGCGACTTCATGCCTCCCAACGTGCACCAGTTCACGCGCGAGATCGAGGAGGCGACGGCGGCCAAGCCGGCGAGCCGCCCGGTGATCATCCGCTGGGCGGTGCCCAACGACGAGACCCACACCACCAACTTCGAGCTGGCCCAGGTGGATCGAGCGTGGGGGTTGACGCCGGAGCAGGTGGCGCGGCCCGGATTCGGCCAATCCGGCGATCGGCCCTACGACGAGCGCCAGCGCTTCCCCGCCGACTTCGACGCCCAGTCGAGCCAGCGCCCGATCGCGGTGCACGCGGTCGAGCACCTCGCGTCGACCGACCGCGGGGTGATCATGCTGCGGCGGATCATCCGCGACGGCATTCGCGCGGTGGAGGCGGGCCACGATCCGTGGGGCACCCACTGGCCCGAGGGCAAGGTCATCCCCACCCACACCCAGGACCTCGTGCTGCGCCTGCCTCCGGCCGCGACGCCCGACGAGGACCGACGCCTCCTGCGCGAGGCCGGCCGACGGGCCGTGACCGGCTGAGCCGCCCCCATGTGGATCGTCCGCATCGCCCTGGACCGGCCGTACACCTTCATCGTGCTCGCGCTGCTCATCCTGATCGTGAGCCCGGTGGTGATCGCGCGGACGCCCACCGACATCTTCCCGTCCATCAACATCCCGGTCATCGCGGTGGCCTGGCAGTACAGCGGGCTCAACACCGAGGAGCTGGAGGGCCGGATCACCACCTCCTACGAGCGCGTCCTCACCACCACGGTGGACAACATCCAGCGCATCGAGTCCACCACCGTGAACGGGCAGGCCATCATCAAGGTCTACCTGCAGCCGAACGCGCGCCTCGACACCGCCAATGCCCAGATCACCGCGATCTCCCAGACCGTGCTGCGTCAGTACCCGCCCGGCATCGGGCCGCCGCTCATCATCAACTTCAGCGCCTCGAGCGTGCCGATCCTGCAGCTCGCCCTCTCGGGGGAGGGGCTCGCCGAGCAGCAGCTCTTCGACCTGGGCGTCAACTTCCTGCGGCCGCAGCTCGTGACCATTCCCGGCGTCGCCATCCCGTACCCGTTCGGGGGCAAGCAGCGGCAGGTCATGGTGGACCTCAACACCCGCATGCTGCAGGCCAAGGGGCTCGCCCCCGCCGACGTGCTCAACACCATCAATCTGCAGAACCTGATCCTGCCCTCCGGCACCGCCAAGATCGGCCAGTTCGAGTACTACGTGAACCTCAACGCCTCGCCCCGCACGGTGCCGGAGCTGGCCGACCTGCCGATGAAGGTGGTGGGGAACTCCACCATCTACCTCCGCGACGTGGCCAACGTGCGCGACGGCTTCAGCGTGCAGACCAACATCGTCCGCCGCGACGGGCGGCGCGGCACCCTGCTCACCGTGCTCAAGGCGGGCGACGCCTCCACCCTGGACGTGGTCGACAACATCCGGGCCGCGATCCCGCGGGTCGCCACCACCCTGCCGCCCGAGCTGAAGGTCGACCTGCTCGCGGACCAGTCGATCTTCGTGCGCGGGGCGATCTCCGGGGTGATCCACGAGGCGATCATCGCGGCGTGCCTCACCGCCCTCATGATCCTGCTCTTCCTGGGGAGCTGGCGCAGCACGCTGATCATCGCGGTCTCGATCCCCCTGTCGATCCTCACCTCGGTCATCGCGCTCAGCTTCCTGCGCGAGACCATCAACATCATGACCCTGGGCGGTCTCGCCCTCGCGGTGGGCATCCTGGTCGACGACGCCACCGTCACCATCGAGAACATCGAGCGCTATCTCGAGGACGGGCGGGAGCTGCGCGAGGCCATCTTCGAGGGCGCGGCCCAGATCGCGGTGCCCGCGCTGGTCTCGACCCTCTGCATCTGCATCGTCTTCCTGCCCATGTTCTTCCTGAGCGGGGTCGCGCGGTACCTGTTCGTGCCGCTCGCGGAGGCGGTGGTGTTCGCGATGCTCGCCTCCTACGTGCTCTCGCGCACCCTCGTGCCCACCCTCGCCATGTACCTGCTGCGGGCGCGCGCGCACCACCCGCCGCCGACCCGCAACCCGCTCGCCCTCTTCCAGCGCGGCTTCGAGCGGTCCTTCGAGGGCCTCCGCGCCGCCTACCGGGGGCTGCTGGTGCGCCTCATCTCGCGCCAGGGGGTGTTCGTGGCGGTGTTCATGGCGGTCTGCCTGTCCGCGTGGCTGCTGCTGCCGTGGCTCGGGGAGAACTTCTTCCCCACCAGCGACAACGGGCAGTTCATCCTGCACCTGCGGGCCAAGACCGGCACCCGCATCGAGGAGACGGCCCGCCTCGCCGACCTGGTGGAGGCCTCGATCCGACGGGAGATTCCGCCCGAGGAGGTCGACAACATCATCGACAACATCGGGCTGCCGTACTCGACCATCAACTACATGTACAGCCGGTCCGGCTTCATCGGGACCGCGGACGCGGATATCCTGGTCACCCTCAAGGAGGATCACCGGCCCACCGCGGACCACATGCGCAACCTGCGGGCGCGGCTGCCCCAGGAGTTCCCCGGGGTGACCTTCTACTTCGTGCCCGCCGACATCGTGACCCAGATCCTGAACTTCGGCCTGCCCGCTCCCATCGACGTGCAGGTCGAGGGCAACGACATCGAGGGCAACCGCCAGGTGGCGAACAAGATCCTCGCCGAGCTGCGGCAGGTGCCCGGCCTCACCGACCTGCGCATCCAGCAGAACTTCGACTATCCGAACTTCCAGGTGAGCGTGGACCGCACCAAGGCGGCCGGCGCGGGGTTCACCCCGCGAGACGTCGCCAACAGCGTGCTCCTCACCCTGAGCGGCAGCGGCCAGACCACCCCGATCCAGTTCCTCAACTGGCAGAACGGGGTGAGCTACAACCTGATCGCCCAGGCGCCCCAGTACTCGATCCAGTCGCTGCAGGATCTGCAGAACGTGCCGATCAGCGGGGCGCCCAACGCGCGGCCCCAGATCCTGGGCGACATGGCCTCGATCTCGCGCACCACCGGGATGGCGGTGGTCTCGCACTACAACACCCGCCGGGTGGTGGACATCTTCGGCTCGGTGCAGGACCGGGACCTGGGCGCGGTCGGCCGGGACATCGCGCGCATCGTCGACGCGCACCGCCCGCACCTGCCGCGCGGCAGCTTCGTGACCCTGCGCGGGCAGGTGGAGACGATGCGGGCCTCCTACCTGGGCCTGCTCGGCGGGCTCGCGTTCGCGATCGTCCTCGTCTATCTTCTGATCGTCGTGAACTTCCAGTCCTGGCTCGATCCCTTCATCATCATCACCGCCCTCCCCGCCGCCCTCGCCGGCATCATCGTGTTCCTGTTCCTCACCGGCACCACGCTGAGCGTGCCCGCGCTCATGGGCGCGATCATGTGCATGGGAGTCGGCACCGCCAACAGCATCCTGGTGGTGTCCTTCGCCAAGGAGCGCTTCGGCGAGCACGGCGACGCGCGCGAGGCCGCCATCGAGGCGGGCGTCACCCGCTTCCGGCCGGTCCTGATGACCGCGCTCGCCATGGTCATCGGCATGATCCCGATGGCGCTCGGGCTCGGGGAGGGCGGCGAGCAGAACGCGCCGCTCGGGCGCGCGGTCATCGGCGGGCTGATCTGCGCCACCATCGCCACCCTCGTCTTCGTGCCCGCGGTGTTCAGCCTGCTGCACGGGCGCCGTCGGACTCCCGACGCCGCGGTCCCGGAGCCGGCCGCTTGAGGAGCTCGCGGGGAGTCTGGATCCTCCTGCTCGTGGTGGTGGCCCTCGCGGCGGCGATCTACGCGGGGCTGCACGGCCGGCGGGGCGCCGACGCGGCGCTGAAGCGGGCCACCCAGGAGGCCGCCGTCCCCACGGTGGCGGTGATCTACCCGGCCGCCTCCTCGCCGAGCGACGAGCTGGTCCTGCCGGGCACCGCGCGCGCCTTCACCGACGCGCCGATCTACGCGCGGGCCAACGGCTACCTCAAGAAGTGGTACGCCGACATCGGGGCGCGGGTGACCCAGGGACAGGTCCTCGCCGAGATCGAGACCCCGGAGCTCGACCAGCAGCTCCGGCAGGCGCGCGCCGATCTGGAGAACGCGCGGGCCAACATGGACATGGCCCACACCACCGCCGATCGCTGGCAGACCCTGCTCAAGCGCGACGCGGTCTCGCGCCAGGAGACCGACGAGAAGGTCAGCGACTACAACGCCAAGCGGGCCATCGTCGAGTCGAACGGCGCCAACGTACAGCGGCTCGAGAATCTACAGGCCTTCCAGCGCGTCACCGCGCCCTTCGACGGCGTGATCACCGCGCGCAACACCGACGTGGGCGCGCTGATCGACGCGGGGGCGAGCGCTCAGGCCCGCGAGCTCTTCCGGCTCGCCTCGACCAGCCGGCTGCGCGTGTTCGTCTCGGTGCCGCAGGCCTACGCGCAGGCCGCGCGTCCCGGCACTCCGACCCAGATCACCCTCGAGGAGAACCCCGGCAAGATCTACCGGGGTACCCTGGCCCGGACGTCGACCGCACTCGATCCGACCGCCCGCACCATGCTGAGCGAGGTGGAGATGGACAATCCGAACGCCGAGGTCCTGCCCGGCGCGTACGTGGTGGTCCGCCTGCGGGTCGGGCTCGAGACCAAGGGGATGACCATCCCGGCCAACACCCTGCTCTTCCGCTCGGAGGGGCTGCGGGTCGCGGTGGTGCGCGACGGCCGCGCCGAGCTGGTGCCGGTGACCCTCGGCCGCGACTACGGCCGCAGCGTCGAGGTGGTGGCCGGCCTCCAGCCGAGCGACGCGGTGATCCTCGATCCCGCCGACTCGCTGGTCAGCGGCGCCCTCGTCCGGGTGCGGCCGACCGAGCCCGCGAAGCCGGGCGCACCGGCGCCGGCCGCGAAGACGCCGGGCGGCTAGTCTCCCGGCGCGCGGCGGGCGCGGCCGCGGGCCGGCTCGCGTGCCAGCGCGCCACCTCCTCGCCGGTGGCGAACCACACCCCGCGCGAGCGCCGCATGTAGGTCACCAGATCCTCGAGCAGCGCGATGCGGGACGCCCGGCCGCTCACGAACGGGTGACAGGTCAGCACGAAGCAGCCGTTCTCCCGGTGCATCGCGGCGAACTCCTTGCTCCACATCTGGAGCACCCGGCCCGGATCCGCGATGGCGTTGGTGGCGCCGTAGACGTGCCGGAACAGCGGCGCGTCGTCGAGCAGCCATTGCACCGGCACCTCGATCAGCGGCCCCTGGCCGGTCTCGACCTCGTAGGGGACGTCGTTGCCCATCAGCGAGGTGTCGTAGAGGAAGCCGTGGCGCTTCAGGAGGTCTGGCGTCCACACGTTGACGTCCCACGAGGGCGACCGGTAGCCGGCCGGACGCACGCCCAGGCGCGACTGGAGGATATCGAGCTGCTCGCGCATCACCCGCTCCTCCTGCGCCTCGTCGAGGAAGCTCAGCGCCTCGTGCATGTTGCCGTGGGCGCCGATCTCGTGGCCCGCGTCGCGGATGCGGGCGGACTCGGCCGGATGGTTCTCGACGGTCCAGCCCGGGATGTAGAAGCTGGCGCGGAGCTTCAGCCGATCGAGCAGGCGCAGGATGCGGTCGACCCCGACCCGCGGGCCGAAGCGGCGCTCCTCGAGGTCGCCGAGGCTGCGCCGGGCCTTCTCGGGCTCGCGGAAGAGGAAGCCGGACTCGGCGTCGAAGTCGAAGGACAGGACTGCGGCGGACTGCTTGCCGTCGGGCCAGCGGTAGCGCATCGCGATCTCCCGGGGAGCGAGTTGGCTAGGCGGCACCCGCGCGCGGGTCCAGCACGTCGCGCAGGCCGTCGCCGAGCAGGTTGAGGCCCAGCACCGTCAGCATGATGGTGAGGCCGGGGAACACCGAGACGTGGGGCGCCACGCGCAGGAAGTCGCGGGCCTTGCTCAGCATCGTGCCCCACTCCGGGGTGGGCGGCTGGGCCCCCAGGCCGAGGAAGCCCAGGTACGCGGCGGAGAGGATGGCGGTGGCGAAGAAGAGCGTGGACTGCACGAGCACCGGCGCCAGGCAGTTCGGCAGCACGTGCCGCCAGAGGATGCGCCCGTCGCGCGCGCCGACCGCGCGGGCCGCCGCCACGTAGTCGAGCGCCTTGACCCGCAGCACCGCGCCGCGCACCAGCCGCGCGTAGAGCGGGATCTGGGCGATGCCGATCGCGATCATGGCGTTGACCAGGCCGGGACCGAAAATCGTGATCACGATGATCGCGAGCAGGATGGTGGGGAACGAGACCAGCACGTCCACCCCGCGCATGGCCACCCGGTCGAGCCAGCCGCCCGCGTAGCCGGAGAGGGCGCCGAGCGGCACGCCGCCCAGCAGGGCCAGGCCCACCGAGACGAAGCCGATGGTGAGCGACACCCGCGCCCCGTAGATGGTCTGGGAGAGCACGTCGCGCCCGAGGCTGTCGGTGCCGAAGGGATGCGCGCGCGACGGGGACGCGAGGCTCGCCGCGAGCTGCATTGCCTCCGGGTCGTGCGGGGCGAGCCAGGGCGCGAGCAGCGCGATGGCCACGAAGAGCCCCGCGATGACGCCGCCCGCCATCCCGCCGCGGTGACGGCCAAACCGCCGGAGCCCGACGCGCCATCCGCTCATTCCGGCTGCACCCGCGGGTCGAGCAGCGCGTAGGAGATGTCGAGCAGCAGGTTCACCACCAGGAACGAGGTCGCGAAGACCAGGATGATGCCCTGGATGACCGGGTAGTCGCGCATCGCGATGGCCTCGATCAGATAGCGGCCCATGCCCGGCCACGAGAAGACGGTCTCGGTGAGGATGGCGCCGCCCAGCATCCGGCCGAACTGGTCGGCGAGCACGGTCACCACCGGGATCAGCGCGTTCTTGAGCGCGTGCTTGTAGACCACGATGCGCTCGGCCAGGCCCTTGGCCCGCGCGGTCCGCACGAAGTCCTCCCCGAGCGTCTCGAGCATGCTCGAGCGCGTCTGCCGCGCGATCACCCCGGCCCCGAAGAGCCCGAGGCTCACCGCGGGCAGGATCAGGTGGGCGAAGCTACCGGTGCCGCCGGCGGGCAGCCAGGGCAGCTCGACCGAGAAGAGCAGGATCAGGATCAGCCCGGACCAGAAGATGGGGGTGGAGACGCCGGCCAGCGCGAGCGTGGTGGCCGCAAAGTCGAGCAGGCTCGCGCGATGGGTCGCGCTCAGGATGCCGAGGGTCACCCCGACCAGCGTCGCCACCAAGATCGCCGCGCCGGCGAGCAGCAGCGTGCGGAGGAAGCGCTCGCCCAGCTCGCCCGCCACCGGCAGCGAGGTCGCGGTGGAGCGGCCGAGGTCGCCGCGGGCGAGCCCGGCCACGTACGCCGCGTACTGCACCGGCAGCGGGCGGTCGAGCCGCCAGCGCTGGCGCAGCTCGGCCACCGCCTGATCGGTCGCGAAGTCGCCGGCCAGGATGCGCGCGGGGTCGCCGGGGATCAGGCGCACCACCGTGAAGACCAGTACCGTGACCAGCAGCAGCGCGGGGACGCCGGCCAGGCAACGCGTCAGGCAGAGGCGCAGCATCGCGGGACCCGGCGGGCGCGCTCAGTCGTCGAAGTAGGCGCGGTGCAGCGGGTAGAGCGATTCGAGCGGGTTCCAGTCGAGCCCCTTGAGGCTCTTGCGCGCCGCCCAGATCTGGGGCTCGCCGTAGAGGAAGATCGCGGGGGCGTCCTCCATCAGGATCTCCTGCATGCGGGAGAGCGCGGCGAGGCGCTTCTTCGGATCGAGCGCGCCCTGCTCCTGCTCGAGCAGCCGATCGAACTCCTCGTTCTTGTAGAAGGAGAGGTTGTTGCCGGCCGGGCGCCAGAACTGCGAGCCGAAGTCCTGGATCGCGCTGTCGATGTCGCCGTTCACCGAGCGCCAGCCGAAGAACGCGGCCTGCACCGGGTTGCGCTCGACGGGCAGGGCCGCCTGCTGCGAGAGCGTGCCCCATTCCAGGTCCAGGATCTTCATGGTCACGCCGACCTGCTTGAGGTAGCCCTGGATCGCCTCGAGCACCTGGCCGCTCAGGAGATAGCGGCCCGGAGTGTGGTGCACCGTGAAGGTGAGCGTCGGCTGGCCCGCCTCGCGCAGGAGCCGCTTTGCCTTCTCTGCATCGAAGCCGTAGTGGTCGTGCGCCTCGGTGTAGCCGTAGCTGCCGACCGGCCCGGGCGAGTGGAGCGGCGGCGCGGTCCCCGCGAAGATGCTCTTCACGATCGCGGCCCGGTCGATGGCGTAATAGAGCGCCTGCCGCACCCGCTTGTCCTTGAACGGCTCCTTCTGGGTGTTCAGGTACATCCAGATCACCCGCGCGGTGGGCGGGGTGAA
>DASZJM010000024.1:0-3808 GCA_035948165.1 Candidatus Methylomirabilota bacterium | reverse complement strand
GGCCCTGCTCCGCAACGCGGAGGTGGTCAACCTCTTCCAGCGGGCCCAGGAGTTCGGGATCGCGGTCGGGGAGTGGAAGGCCGACTACGCGCAGGCGGTGCAGCGCTCGCGCCGGGTGGCCGACCGCATGGCCAAGGGCGTGGAGTTCCTGTTCCGCAAGAACAAGATCACCCTCTTCCCCGGTCGGGGCACCCTCAAGAGCCCCCGCCTCGTGGAGGTCGCGGGCAAGGACGCCGCGGGCAAGGACTCGGTCCAGAGCCTCGAGGCGCGCCGGGCGGTCATCCTCGGCACCGGCTCCGAGCCCCGCTCGCTGCCGGGCGTGACCATCGACGAGAAGCGGATCCTCTCCTCGACCGGCGCGGTCACCAACGAGAGCCGTCCCGGCTCGCTCGTGGTCATCGGGGCCGGGGCGGTCGGCATCGAGTTCGCCGACGTCTACGCGGCCTACGGCGTCCCGGTCACGGTGCTGGAGGCGCTGCCCCGGGTGCTCCCGATCGAGGACGAGGAGGTCTCGACCCAGATCGCGCGGCTCTTCTCGCGCCGGGGCGTCACCATTCGCACCGGGGTACGGGTCAAGTCGGTCACCCCCGGCGCCTCCTCGGTCGCGGTGGCGGTGGAGGCCGAGGGCAAGACCGAGACCATCGAGACCGACCAGGTGCTGATGGCGGTGGGGCGCGCCGCGCGCACCCGCGGGCTCGGGCTCGAGGCCCTCTCGGTCGCGACCGAGAAGGGCTTCGTCACGGTGTCGCCGACGATGGAGACCTCGGTGAAGGGCCTCTACGCCATCGGCGACATGGCGGGCCACCAGATGCTGGCCCACAAGGCGATGGCCGAAGGCGTGGTGGCGGCGGAGGCGATCGCGGGGCAGACGCCACGCCCGGTCGACTACGGCAACGTGCCCTCCTGCACCTACTGCCGGCCGCAGGTCGCGTCCATCGGGGTGTCGGAGGCAACCGCGCGCGGGGGCGGGCGGGAGATCGCGGTGGGCAAGTTCCCGTTCACCGCCAGCGGCAAGGCGGTCGCGATGGGCGACACCGAGGGCTTCGTCAAGGTGGTGGCCGACAAGAGCACCGGCGAGATCCTGGGCGTGCACATCGTGGGACCCGAGGCCACCGAGATGATCCACGAGTTCGCGGTGGGGCGGACCCTCGAGGCCACGCTGGAGGAGATCGTCCACACCATCCACGCCCACCCCACGCTCTCCGAGGCCGCGCTCGAGGCCACGCTGGCCGCCCTCGGCCACCCCATCCACATATGACCTCCCTCTCCCCCCTGGGGAGAGGGCCGGGTGAGGGGAGGCCGATCGGGCAATGGACTTCACGCTGACCGCCGCGCAGGAGGCCCTCCGCCTCCGCGCCCGCGAGCTCGCCGACGGCACCTTCCGCGAGCGCGCGGCTCGCTGGGACGCGGAGGAGCAGTACCCGTGGGACAACGTGAAGGACCTGGTGCGCGCCGGGTTCATGGGGCTCACCATCCCGCGCGAGTACGGAGGAGCCTCCGCTTCGATCCTAGAGGTCCTGCTCGTCGTCGAGGAGATCGCGCGCGTGTGCGGGGTCACCGCGCGGATCGTGGTCGAGGGAAGCCTCGGCGTGGTGGGCGCGCTGGCAGCCTACGGCAGCGAGGCGCAGAAGCGGCGCTACTTCCCCTGGGTGCTCGAGGGCGACAAGCCGGCCATCGCGATCACCGAGCCCGAGGCGGGATCGGCGGCCACCGATCTGGCGACCCGCGCGGACGAGGCGCCGGAGGGCTACGCGCTCACCGGCGAGAAGCGCTGGATCACCGGGGCGGGCACCTCACGCCTCTACCTGGTCTACTGCCGCATGAGCCGCGCGCCCGGCGCCGCCGGCATCGGCGGGATCTTCGTCGAGCGCGACGCGGCCGGCTTCCGCATCGGCGAGCGCGACCACACCATGGGGCTGCGCGGCATCCCGGAGGGGCGGCTTCACTTCGACGGTTGCCGCGTCCCCAAGGACCACGTGCTGGTGGGCCCGCCCGACGGCTTCAAGCACCTGATGCGCGCCTACAACAGCCAGCGGCTGGGCGCGGCCACGGTGGCGCTCGGGCTGGCCCAGGGCGCCTACGAGCTGGCCCTGGGCTACGCGGGGCAGCGGCGGCAGTTCGGCCGGCCGATCGGCGACTTCCAGGGCATCCGCTGGAAGCTCGCCGACATGGCGATCCGGCTCGACGCGGCCCGGCTCCTGATCCATCGCGCGGCCGCGAATGCGGGCGACGGCTTCCCCGACGCGCTCGAGGCCGCGAAGGCCAAGACCTTCGCGGCCGAGATGGCGCAGGAGGTCACCGGCCAGGCCCTGCAGATCCACGGCGCGGCCGGCTACGGGCGCGGGCTGCCGCTCGAGCGGATGGTGCGCGACGCGCGCATGTTCGCGATCGGGGGCGGGACGGTGGAGATGATGCGGAACCTGATCGCGGATCGTCTGCTGCCGACGCGGGCCGACTTCCGGCGGTAGGGCGCGCCTTACCCTCGCGCCTCTCACCCTCTTACCCCTCACCCTGCCCTCTCCCCATGGGGGAGAGGGAGAATTGGAGAGGGAGAGTTAGTGGTGGCCGCCGCCGTGCATGAAGGGGAGCTGGAAGAGCGGGAAGTAGCCGTTCAGGGTGAGGATCGCGCCGATCACGGCCAGGCCCAAGCTGAACGCGAAGATCAGCCGCGAGCGGGCCAGGATCGAGACCGACGACATCACGATCGCGATCTGGAGCAGGGCCTCCGCGACGAGGAAGTAGGGGTCGCGCACCGCGAAGCCATCCCGCTGGGCCTCGAGGGCCTTCGCCTGCTTCTCGATGTCCTTCTTCTCGACCGCGTAGCGCTTCTCCTCCTCGTCGAGCTTGCGGAGGAGCGCCTCGAGCTTCTCGCGCGCCGCCGGCTTGAGGGTGGCGTCGCGCTCGGCGAGGTCGGCCTCGAGCCGGAGCTTCTGCCCGCGATAGAGATGCTCGCGGATGACCTTCGCCTGGTAGAACGCCCACTGATCGGAGGACTGCTGCTGCGACAGCAGCATCTCCTTCATGGCGTGGTTGCCGCCGAGGGCCGCGATGGCGAGGACCACCGCGAAGACGGCGGTGACCAGCGCGATCCGACGACTGAAGCGATTCTCGGCCTGCTCGTGCAGCTCCTCGGGCTTGGGTAGCTCGACCTCGGCCATGTGATCGCGCGGGCGATCAGTTGCTGGAGCGGCCGCGCGTGATCTCTTCCTTCATGGCCGAGCGTCCCGCCTCGAAGGCGGAGGTCAGCCGCTGCGCCTGCTCCTCGAAGTACTCGCGTCCCTTGTCGAACAGGTCGCCGGCCCGGTCCTGTGCCTGGCCCGCCGCCTCCTGGGCCCGCTTGAACAGGTCGCCGCTGTGCTCGGCGAGCAGCTCGCGGGCCTCGCGGCCGGTCTTGGGCGTCAGCAGCACCGCCGTCGCCGCGCCCGCGATGGCGCCGAGGAAGAACCATCCGAGATAGCCCGCCGCGTCGTTGCCACGCTCTTCGCTCATGGTCTTCTCCTTTGCCCCGGTCTAGTGACGTCGGTCCTTGAGCCGCGTGAGGAACACCTCGACCCCGCGCTTCACCCCGGCCGCGACCCCGGCGTACTGGCCGAGGCGCGTGAGTCCGCCCACCGCGCCCACCACCCGCGCCGCGTTCGCGGAGATGTCCTCGACGCGCTCGACCACGATGCCGATGCGGTCGAGGCTGTCGTTGGCCTTGTGGGTGAGCTTCTGCAGCTCCGCGGTCAGGTGCTCGAGCTCGGTGGTCATCGGCCGGATCTCGCGCTCCACGATGGCCAGCACGCCCTCCGCCCGCTGGGCCGCCCGC
>DASZJM010000023.1:0-4942 GCA_035948165.1 Candidatus Methylomirabilota bacterium | reverse complement strand
TCAGGAAGCCGTCCCAGTACCGGCTCCGGCGCAGGAAGTTCAGCGAGGAGTGCACCACCAGCGCGCGGTCGAGCGCGTCCACCCGCGAGACGCGGATGCGCTCGCCGTCGCGGAAGGCTCCCTGCCCGCGCCACGCGGTGTGCAGTACTCCGGTGACGGGCTGGAAGATGGCGCCCGCGGTGACCACGCCCTCCTCCTCGAGCCCGATCATCACCGCCCAGGTCGGGATACGCCGGACGAAGTTCCGGGTGCCGTCGATCGGGTCGATGATGAAGCGGCGGGCGCGCGGCCCGGCCTCGCCCAGCTCCTCGCCGAGCACGCCGTGATCGGGACAGTGCCCGCGCAGCACGTCCACGATCGCGCGCTCCGCCGCGCGATCGGCCTCGGTGACCGGCGACCGGTCGGCCTTGAGCGTCACCTCGAACCCGCGGCGGTAGTGCTCGAGGGCGACCGCGCCGCCGGCGCGCGCCGCCTCCACCATGGCCTCGAGTCGCGGGTCCATCGCGCGAGCTTACCGCGTTATGCTGTGGCGGCGCCGCTCCTCTCGGGGCGGCCATCCATTTCCGTCAGGAGGAACATCATCCATGAGTAGCCGCGCCGCCGACCGCCGCTTCCCCCTGCTCACCGACGCCACCATGACGCCGCGCCAGCGCGAGAGCTATCAGAAGATCGTCTCGGGCCCGCGCAAGGGGGCGAGCGGCCCGTTCAACGCTCTCCTGCGCAGCCCCGAGGCGGCCGACCGGATCCAGCTGGTGGGCGAGTACGTCCGCTTCCAGACCAGCATTCCGCCCGCGCTCAACGAGATGGCGATCCTGATCGCGGGCCGCTTCTGGACCGCGCAGTTCGAGTTCTGGGCCCACCGCCGCCTCGCCCGCACCGCCGGGCTGCCCGACGCGATCATCGACGCGATCGCGGAGGGGCGGCGCCCGGCCGCCATGACGGACGACCAGCGCGTGGTCTACGACTTCTGCTCCGAGCTCTTCCGCGACCGCGCGGTCACCGACGGCACCTTCGCGGCGGTTGCCGGCCGCTTCGGCGACCAGGGCGTGATCGACCTGATCGCGGCGGTCGGGTACTACTCCATCGTGTCGATGGTCCTGAACGTCGACCGCTACCCGCTGCCCGACGGCGAGGAGCCACCGCTCAAGCCGCTCTGATCCGGCGCGCCGTGGCGCCCTTGACAGGGCCGGCGGGGTCCCGTACCTTCCGTGGCCGTCGGGGACTTTAGCGTTCACCAGAAAGTCCCTTGTCATGATGCTCCCCGGCCCCCGAGGGAGAGGTGATGGGTGGCGCCAGACGTCCCCAGCCGTTTCGTGCGCGAGCCGTCCGAGGCCGAGCGCGCGGAGTTGATCCGGCTCCGCGAGGCGGGTCCCACCGCGGCCCGCGGCCGCGCGGCCATCGTGCTCCTCTCCGCGATGCGCGTCTCGGTGCCCGAGATCGTGCAGCGCCTCGGACGGTCCCGCCCAACCGTCGCCCACTGGCTTCGCCGGTTCGACCGGTCGGGCGTCGGCGGTCTGCTGGATCGCCCACGCTCCGGGCGACCGACGCGGATCTCTTCCGAAGCGATGCGTTACATCACCATGGTCGTGAGCGCCCGGCCCCGGGATCTGGGCGTCCAGGGGGCGAGATGGAGTCTGGCGAGGCTGCGGCGATACCTCGTCCAGACCGGCACCGTGCCCGCGCTGTCGCAGGAGTTGCTCCGGATCGCCCTGAAGCGGGCCGGGCTCAGCCTCAAGAGCACCCGCACCGGGCAGATCCAGAAGGGAGTCACCACGATGATTCCGGGCGTCTTTGAGTACCACGCTCCCAGCTCGCTGGGCGAGGCCACCGCGCTGCTCGCGAAGCTCGGCGACGACGCCAAGGTTCTCTCGGGCGGCCAGAGCCTGATCCCGCTGATGAAGCTCCGGCTCGCCGCCCCGCACCACCTGATCGACATCAACGGCCTGCCCGGCCTCGCCTACGTGCGCGAGGACGGCGGCGCCCTGCGGATCGGCGGGCTCACCCGCGAGGCCGACCTCGAGGAGTCGGACGTGGTGAAGAGCCGCTACCCGCTCCTCTTCGACACCTGCAAGGTGATCGCGGACCCGATCGTCCGCAACCTCGCCACCGTCGGGGGCAACCTGGCCCACGGCGATCCCGCCAACGATCACCCCGCGACGATGCTCGCCTTCGGCGCCGAGGTGGTCGCGGTCGGGACCGGGGGCGAGCGTAAGATCCCCATCGGCGCGTTCTTCACCGGGCCCTTCAGCACCGCGCTGCGCCGGGACGAGATCGTGGTGGAGATCCGGGTGCCGAGCCCGAAGCCGGGCAGCGGCGGCGCCTACGTGAAGATGGAGCGCAAGGTGGGCGACTTCGCCACCGCGGCGGTGGCGGTGCAGCTCACCCTGAGCGGCGGGGTCTGCCAGGAGATCGGCATCGGGCTCACCAACGTGGGATCGGTGCCGATCAAGGCGGTCAAGGCGGAGGCCGCGCTGCGCGGCAAGCGGCCCGACGAGGCCACGATCAAGCAGGCGGCCCAGCTCGCGGCGGAGGCGGCCGACCCGGCCGCGGACCTGCGCGGGTCCGTCGAGTACAAGAAGGACCTGGTGCGGGTATTGACAGGCCGTGCCCTCCGCAAGGCGCTCGAGCGCGCGCAGAAAGGGGCCTGAGATGCTGGTCAAGGTCGCGATCAACGGCGAGAAGCACGAGGCGGAGGTGGAGCCGCGCCTCCTGCTGGTGCACCTGATCCGGGAGAACCTGCGGCTCACCGGCACCCACATCGGCTGCGACACGAGCCACTGCGGGGCCTGCACCGTGCTCCTCGACGGGCGGCCGGTGAAGTCCTGCACCGTCTTCGCGGTCCAGGCCCACGGGCGCGAGATCACCACGGTGGAAGGGCTCGAGCAGGACGGCAAGCTCCACCCGATCCAGGAAGGCTTCATGGCCGAGCACGGGCTACAGTGCGGCTACTGCACGCCGGGCATGCTGATGACCAGCGTGGCCTTCCTCAAGAAGAACCCCAAGCCCACCGAGGACGAGATCCGCTGGGCCATCTCGGGCAACCTCTGTCGCTGCACCGGCTACGTGAACATCGTCAAGGCCGTCCAGCACGCGGCGGCCAAGATCCAGGGAGGCGCGTGATGGCACCGAGGACGACGCCCGAAGTCGGCGGGATGGGACACTCGATCAAGCGGAAGGAAGATCCGCGCTTCATCCGGGGCAAGGGCACCTACGTCGACGACGTGGTCCTCCCCGGCATGCTCTACCTCGACATCGTGCGCAGCCCCTTCGCCCACGCCAAGATCAAGAAGATCGACAGCACGAAGGCGCTCGCCATTCCGGGAGTGCTCGCGGTCATCACCGGCAAGGACCTCGAGAAGTACAACCTCCACTGGATGCCGACCCTGATGTCGGACACCCAGATGGTGCTGCCGGTGGAGAAGGTCATGTACCAGGCCCAGGAGGTGGCCGCGGTGCTGGCCACCACCCGCTACGGGGCGGCCGACGGGGTGGCCGCGGTAGAGGTCGAGTACGAGCCACTGCCGGTGGTGGTCGATCCCAAGAAGGCGCTCGAGCCGGGCGCCCCGGTGCTCCGCACCGACAAGAAGGACAAGAAGGACAACCACATCTGGCACTGGGAGTGGGGCAACCGGGCCGACACCGACCGCGCCTTCACCGAGGCCGACGTCACGGTGAAGCAGGACATCTACATCCCGCGCATCCACGTGGCCTCGATCGAGACGTGCGGCTGCGTGGCCCACTGGGACAAGGTGCAGGACAAGCTCACGGTGTGGATGACCACCCAGGCCCCTCACGCGATCCGCACCGTGTTCGCCCTGGTGGCCGGCCACGTGGGCCTGGAGGAGCACAAGATCCGAATCATCTCCCCCGACATCGGCGGGGGCTTCGGCGGCAAGGTCCCGGTCTACCCGGGCTACGTGATCGCGGTGGCGGCCTCCGTGCTCACCGGCAAGCCGGTGAAGTGGATCGAGGACCGCATGGAGAACCTGCAGGCGGACTCTTTCGCCCGCGACTACCACATCACCGCGGAGCTGGCCGCCAAGAAGGACGGCACCCTGACCGCGCTGCGCATCAAGACCCTCGCCGACCACGGCTACACCGACGCGGCCGCGAACCCGTCCAAGTTCCCGGCCGGCCTCTTCCACGTCTGCACCGGCTCCTACGATCTCAAGGCCGCTCACGTCGAGGTGGACGGGGCCTACACCAACAAGCCGCCGGGCGGCATCGCCTACCGCTGCTCGTTCCGCGTCACCGAGGCGGTGCACACCATCGAGCGCATGACCGACCTGATGGCGCACCAGCTCGGCATGGACCCGGCCGAGTTCCGCATCAAGAACTTCATCAAGCCGGAGCAGTTCCCCTACAAGTCGGCGCTCGGCTGGGAGTATGACAGCGGCGACTACGCGGGCGCCCTGCGCAAGGCCATGGAGCGCATCGGTTACGCCGACCTGCGCCGCGAGCAGGCCGAGAAGCGCGCGCGCGGCGAGCTGATGGGCATCGGCATCTCGAGCTTCACCGAGATCGTGGGCGCCGGCCCCTCGAAGCACTTCGACATCCTCGGCCTCAAGATGTTCGACAGCTGCGAGATCCGGGTGCACCCCACCGGCAAGGCCATCGCCCGATTCGGCACCAAGTCACAGGGCCAGGGCCACGAGACCACCTACGCCCAGATCCTCGCCGAGGAGCTGGGCATCCCGGCCAAGGACATCAAGGTCGAGGAGGGCGACACCGACACCGCGCCCTACGGCCTCGGCACCTACGCGAGCCGCTCCACCCCGGTCGCGGGGGCGGCGGCCGCCGTCGCCTCGCGCAAGATCCTCGACAAGGCGCGCAAGATCGCCGCGCACCTGCTCGAGGCCGCGCCCGAGGATCTCGTCTACGAACCGGGCAAGTTCTCGGTGAAGGGCGCGCCCGATCGCTCGAAGACCATCCAGGACATCGC
>DASZJM010000022.1:0-12149 GCA_035948165.1 Candidatus Methylomirabilota bacterium | reverse complement strand
GAACATGTTCGGCGACATCCTCTCCGACCTGGGCGCCGCCACCGTGGGCGGTCTCGGGCTCGCCCCCTCGGGCGACGTGGGCGACCGCTACGCGCTGTTCCAGCCCTGCCACGGCAGCGCGCCCGACATCGCGGGCAAGGGCGTGGCCAACCCGATCGCGGCCATCCTCTCGGCCGCGCTCCTCTGCCGCTGGCTCGGCCTGCAGCATCGAGATCCCGGGGTGACCGCGGCGGCCGACCGCATCGACTGCGCGGTAGCCCGCGCGCTCACCGATCCCCGTGCCCACACCCGCGACATCGGCGGGTCCGCCTCGACGCGCGAGTGCGCCGACGCGGTGATCGCCGCCCTCTAACGCCAGACGAAGACGAGGACCCCCCACGATGGACCATCACGTACTCCGCGAGCTGATCGCCCAGGTCCGGGCGGGCCGCCTCGGCCGCCGCGCCTTCGTCCAGACCATGGTCGGGCTGGGGCTCACGGCCCCCCTCGCGGCCCAGATGCTGGCCTCGGCTGGGGTGGCGCAGGCCCAGTCGAAGGCGCCCGTGTTCAACCCGACGAAGCGCGGCGGCGGTGGGCTGCTCAAGACCCTCTGGTGGCAGGCGCCCACCCTCCTGAACCCGCACTTCGCCACCGGGACCAAGGACCAGGACGCCTCGCGCATCTTCTACGAGCCCCTGGCCAGCTTCGACCCGGACGGCAACGTGGTCCCCATCCTCGCCACCGAGGTGCCGAGCGTCTCGGCCGGCACGCTCTCCAAGGATCTCACCTGGGTGACCTGGCGGCTGAAGCGGGGCGTGACCTGGCACGACGGCAAGCCGTTCACCGCGGACGACGTCGTGTTCACCTGGGAGTACGTGTCCGACCCGGCCACCTCCGCGGTCACCAGCGGCTCGTTCCGCGAGATCGCGAAGATCGAGACCCCCGATCCCTACACGGTGAAGCTCGTCTTCACCAAGCCCCAGCCCTTCTGGGCCGACGCCTTCTGCGGCGTCCGCGGCCTGGTCGTGCCCAAGCACCACTTCGACAATTACCGCGGCGCCAAATCCCGCGAGGCGCCCGCGAACCTCAAGCCGGTCGGCACCGGGCCCTTCCGCTTCGTCGACTTCAAGCCGGGCGACGTGGTGCGCGCCGAGATCAACCCGAGCTACCACGTCCCGAACCGGCCCTACTTCGACACGCTCGAGATGAAGGGCGGCGGCGACGCGGTGTCGGCGGCGCGAGCGGTGCTCCAGACCGGCGAGTACGACTACGCGTGGAACATGCAGGTCGAGGACGACATCCTGGTGCGGCTCGAGCAGGGCAGCAAGGGCCGGGTCAACATCTGGGCCACCGGCAACGTCGAGCACATCCAGCTCAACACCACCGACCCGTGGACCGAGGTCGACGGCGAGCGCTCGAGCTCCAAGACCACCCACCCGCTCCTGTCCGACCCCGCAATGCGCCAGGCCCTGAGCCTCCTGGTGGACCGCTCCGCGGTGCAGGAGCAGATCTACGGGCGCCAGGGGCAGACGAGCGCGAACTACCTCAACGCCCCGCCGCGCGTGCGCTCGTCCAACATGCGGTGGGAGTTCAACGTGGAGAAAGCCGCCCAGATCCTGGAGGCGGCGGGCTGGAAGCGCGGCGGCGACGGCATCCGCGCCAAGGACGGCAAGCGCCTCAAGCTCGTGTACCAGACCTCGATCAACGCGCCCCGGCAGAAGACCCAGCAGATCGTCAAGCAGGCCGCGGCCAAGGCGGGCATCGAAATCGAGATCAAGTCGGTCACCGCGTCGGTGTTCTTCTCGTCGGACGCGGCCAACCCCGACACCTACCCCCACTTCTACTCGGACCTCCAGATGTACACGAACGGGCCGAACGCGCCCGACCCGCAGTACTTCATGAACCAGTTCGTCTCCTGGGAGCTGGCCTCGAAGGCCAACAAGTGGCAGGGGCGCAACGTCACGCGCTGGCGCAACGAGGAGTACGACCGCGCCTACTCCGCGGCCGACACCGAGCTCGACCCGATCAAGCGGGCCGCGCTCTTCGTCAAGATGAACGACCTGATCATCCAGGGGACGGTGGTGATCCCGGTGCTGTGGCGCAACGGCGCCTCGGTGTCGGTCGCCAACCTGCGGGGGATGGATCTGTCCGGCTGGGAGTCCACCTTCTGGCGGCTGTCGCATTGGTCCCGGCAGGGGTAGCGGAACCTAGCGCCCATCTTGACAGTTTCGGCGCCGAGGCCGTATAAGAGGCCATCCAGCCGGTCGCCGAAGACCCACCCAGGGAGGACCATCGATGCAAGAGCGTGAACTGAGGCGCATGATCGGCCAGGTCAAGGCCGGAATCCTGAGTCGCCGAGAGTTCGTCCAGGCCATGCTGGCGGTCGGGGTGACCGCTCCGCTGGCCGCTCAGATGCTGGCATCCGCCGGGGTCGCTCAGGCCCAGACCAAGGGCATCATGTTCAACCCCACCAAGCGCGGCGGGGGCGGGCAGCTCAAGGTCCTCTGGTGGCAGGCGCCGACCCTGCTGAACCCGCACTTCGCGACCGGCACCAAGGACCAGGACGGCTCGCGCATCTTCTACGAGCCGCTGGCCTCCTACGATCCGGAGGGCAATCTCTTCCCGGTGCTGGCCGCCGAAGTGCCGTCGGTCCAGAACGGCGGCGTGAGCAAGGACGCCCGGTCGGTCACGTGGAAGCTCAAGAAGGGCGTCACCTGGCACGACGGCAAGCCGTTCACCTCGGCCGACGTGGTCTTCAACTGGGAGTTCGTGAAGGATCCGAAGACCGCGGCGCGGACCATCGGCTCCTACACCGACATCGAGAAGATCGACGTGCTGGACAGCCACACCGTCCGGCTCGTGTTCAAGAAGCCGGTGCCGTTCTGGGCCAACGCGTTCTGCGGCGTCAACGGCATGATCATCCCCAAGCACCTCTTCGAGCCCTACATGGGCGAGAAGTCGCGGGAGGCGCCGAACAACCTGAAGCCGGTCGGCACCGGCGCCTTCAAGTTCGTGGACTTCAAGCCGGGCGACATCGTCCGCGGCGAGCTGAACCCGAACTACCACGTCCCCAACCGGCCCTTCTTCGACTCGATCGAGATGAAGGGCGGCGGCGACGCGGTCTCGGCGGCGCGCGCGGTCATGCAGACCGGCGAGTACGACTACGCCTGGAACATGCAGGTGGAGGACGAGATCCTCAAGCGCTTCGAGCAGGGCGGCCGCGGCAGGGCCGATATCGTCACCACCGGCAGCGTCGAGCACGTCCAGTGCAACCAGACCGACCCGTGGACCGAGGTCGACGGCGAGCGCTCCAGCATCAAGACCAAGCATCCCTTCCTGACCGACCCGGCGGTGCGCCAGGCCCTGAGCGTGCTCGTCGACCGCGCCTCGGTGCAGGAGCAGATCTACGGGCGCACCGCCCTCACGACCGCCAACTTCCTGAACGCCCCGGCGCCGTTCGTGTCCAAGAACAACCGCTGGGAGTTCAACGTGGACAAGGCGAACCAGATCCTGGAGGCGGCGGGCTGGAAGAAGGGCGCCGACGGCATCCGCGCCAAGGACGGCAAGAAGCTCAAGATGGTGTACCAGACCTCGATCAACGCCCCCCGGCAGAAGACCCAGCAGATCGTCAAGCAGGCCTGCGCCAAGGCCGGCATCGAGATCGAGATCAAGTCGGTCACCGCGTCGGTGTACTTCTCGTCGGACCCGGCCAACCTCGACACGTACCCACACTTCGCCACCGATCTCCAGATGTACACGGTCACCGAGACCATGCCCGATCCCCAGGACTTCATGCTGCAGTTCACCCCCTGGGAGATCGCGTCCAAGGAGAACAAGTGGCAGGGCCGCAACATCACGCGCTGGCAGAGCGAGGAGTACGGCAAGCTCTACAAGGCGGCCGAGGCCGAGGTGGATCCGGTCAAGCGCGCGGCGCAGTTCATCCAGATGAACGACATGGTGATCAAGAACGTGGTGGTGATCCCGGTGGCCTGGCGGCCGCGCGTCTCCGCGGTCAGCAACAAGCTCAAGCTCACCCAGAGCGGCTGGGACTCGGACTTCTGGCAGCTCCCGTTCTGGTACAAGGAGGCCTAGCCCGGGGGCCGAGAGAGGCCCATCTGCTTCGTTGGCGCCCTCGGCGGCGGGCAGACTGACCCCATGTCAAAGTATTTGCTGAGGCGGGTGCTGATCATGATTCCCGTGCTCGCCGGGATCAGCCTCGTGCTGTTCACGGTGCTGGCCTTGGCCCCCGGCGACCCCTTCGAGGAGCTCGCGACCAACCCCAACGTGCCGCCCGAGGTCCGTGCCAATCTCCGCCATCAGTTCGGCCTCGACGATCCGATCCCGATCCGTTACGCGCGCTGGTTCAGCTCGATGATGAAGGGCGACTGGGGCTTCTCGTTCGTGAGCCGCATCAACGTGGGCACCCTGATCATGCAGCGGCTGCCCACCACCCTCTGGGTCCTGGGGCTGGCCCAGCTCCTGGGTCTCCTGGTGGCCCTGCCGGTCGGGATCTACGCCGCGATGCGCCCCTACTCGCTCTTCGACCAGATCGCGACGACCTTCGCGTTCGTCGGCTTCTCGCTGCCCACCTTCTTCACCGGCATCCTGTTCATCCTGTTCTTCAGCATCTACCTCGACTGGCTCCCGTTCATCTACCGCGCCGACATCGGCGCGACCGGCTGGCGCTGGTACTGGGAGAACGCCCGCCAGGCCCTCATGCCGGTGGCGGTGCTCGGCCTGGCCCAGGGCGCGTCGATGACCCGCTTCGTGCGCTCCGCGATGCTCGAGGTGATCCGCCTCGACTACATCAACACCGCGCGGGCCAAGGGCCTCACCGAGAAGGTGACGATCCTCAAGCACGCGGTGCGGAACGCCCTCATCCCGGTGGTCACCCTGGTGGCCCTGCAGATCCCCGGCATCTTCACCGGCGCGGTCATCACCGAGCAGATCTTCCGGGTGCCCGGGATCGGCTCGCTCCTCATCACCTCGATCCTCGCCAACGACACCCCGGTGATCATGGCGATCACCTTCGTGTTCTCCTGTCTGGTGGTGATCTTCAACCTGGTGGCGGACCTGCTCTACGGCTGGCTCGATCCGCGCATCTCGTTCCGCTAGCCGATGACCCCGCCCAACGGCGTCGCGTCCGAGGCGGTCTCCCCCGCGGCGTCCCCCGCGCGCGCCCGCGGCGCCGAGTCGATGCGGAGCGAGGCGTGGCGACGCTTCCGCAAGCATCGGCTCGCGAGCTTCGGGGCCGCGATCCTGCTCGCGATGGTGATCGCGGTGATCGCCGGCCCCTTCGTGTATCGCGTGCCCATCGACGAGATCGACTTCAAGGCCAAGCTGAAGGCGCCCACCGTGGCCCACCCGCTCGGCACCGACGACCTCGGGCAGGACCTGCTGGCCCGCATGCTCTACGGCGGGCGCATCTCCCTCGCGGTGGGCGTGGCCGCCATGCTCATCGCGATCACCGCGGGCACCATGATCGGGGCCACCGCCGGCCAGCTGGGCGGCACCGTCGACCACGTGCTGATGCGCCTCACCGACCTCTTCCTCTCTTTGCCCCAGCTCCCCCTGCTCCTGCTGCTCGCGTACCTCTTCCGCGACTCGCTCAAGAAGGCGCTGGGGCCCGAGATGGGCGTGTTCATGCTGATGGTGGTGGTCATCGGCGGTCTGCGCTGGATGCCGGTGGCCCGCCTGGTGCGCGCCCAGTTCCTCTCCCTCCGCGAGAAGGAGTTCGTGGAGGCGGCGCGCGGGCTCGGGGCCGCGCCGCTGCGCCAGGTGCTCCGCCACATCCTGCCCAACGCGGTGGGCCCGGTGATCGTGGCCGGCACCATCGACGTGGCCGCCGCCATCATCGCCGAGTCCTCGCTGTCGTTCCTGGGACTGGGCTTCCCGCCCGACATCCCGACCTGGGGTCGCATCCTCTTCGACGCCAAGGACAACCTCGACTTCGCGCCCCACTGGGCCATCTTCCCGGGCACCGCGATCTTCCTCACCGTGCTAAGCATCAACTACATCGGCGACGGTCTCCGCGACGCCCTGGACCCCCGCAAGGTTCTGTCGTAGCCACCGCTCAGGCGACGCCCGCCGGGCCTCGCCGCAGCACCCGGCCCGGCCGCGCCCCGGTGTGGGCCCCGCCCTCCACGACCACCACCCCGTTGACGATGGTGGCGGCGAGGCCCGCCGCGTACTGGTGGGGCTCCTCGAAGGTGGAGCGATCGACGATCGTGGCGGGATCGAACACGGTGACGTCGGCGCGGTAGCCCTCGCGCAGCAATCCACGATCGGCGAGGCCGAGCACCCGCGCGGGGCCGCCGGTCATCTTGAACACCGCGTCGGGCAGCGACAGCAAGCCGAGGTCGCGCGCGTAGTGGCCGAGCACCCGCGGGAACGTCCCGTAGAAGCGCGGGTGCGGCTTGCCCTGCCCGGCCACGCTGTCGCGCGCGACCGAGCGCCCGTCCGAGCCGACCAGGACCGCGGGCGAGCGGAGGAGCGTCCGTACGTCGGCCTCGTCGATCGAGGACACCGCCACGTAGGTCGCGCCCCCGTCCGCGGCCAGGAGCTCGTGCACCAAGTCGACGGGGGCGACGCCCGCGGCCCGCGCCAGCTCGCCGAGGCTCCGCCCCGCGTCGCGCGACCGCGTCCGTGACGTGCTGAGGCTGACCGCGTCCCACGAGGCCACGCGGCCGAAGCTGGTGAGGCCGCGCGCCTCGATCTCGCCCGCGATGCGCGCGCGCGTCGCCGGGTCGCCGAGGCGGCCGAGCATGGCCGCGAGCCCGCCCTCCTGGACCCACAGGGGGAGCAGGTTGCGGAGCGGGTTGGCCGCGAAGGTGTAGGGATAGGCGTCGCAGTCGACCGGCACTCCGCGCGCCCGTGCCTCCTCGATCTCCGCGAGCAGCGCGCCCGCGCGCCCCCAGTTGTCCACCCCGGAGAGCTTCAGGTGGACGATCTGCACGTGCACGCCGCTCGCCTCGGCCGCCGCCATCGCCTCGCGGACCGCGGCGAAGACCCCGTCGGCCTCGTCGCGCACGTGGGTGGCGTAGGTGCCGCGGTGGCGCCGGACCACCGCGAGGAGGTCGTGTAGCTCCTCCGGACGCGCGAAAGATCCGGGCGCGGTGAAGAGGCCGGAGGAGAGGCCGATGGCGCCGGCCGCGAGCCCCTCGTCGAGCAGCCGTCGCATCGCGTCCTGCTCGGCCGCGGTGGGAGCCCGATCGTCGAGCCCCACCGTCATCGCGCGCAGGGTGTTGTGCCCCACCTGCATGATCACGTTCACCGCGGTGGGCGGGAACCGATCCATGTACTGCGCGAAGCTCGTCTCCGCCACCTCGAGCCAGGGGGCGAAGCCGGCCAGGTACTCCTGGAGCAGCCGGGCGCGGCCGGGCAGCGCGGGGGCCACCGAGAGCCCGCAGTGGCCGATCACCTCGGTGGTGACGCCCTGAAAGACCTTGCTCTCGGCCCCGGGCGCGTAGGGGAGCGTGAAGTCCGAGTGGGTCTTGATGTCGATGAAGCCGGGCGCGACCACGAGCCCGCGCGCGTCGAGGGTGCGCCGCGCGGCGGCCGCGTGATCGGCCGCGACCGCGACGATCCGCCCGTCGCGGATGGCCACGTCGGCGCGCACCGGGGGCGCCCCGGTCCCGTCGAGCACCTCTCCACCGCGGATCACGAGATCGTCCATGCAAGCCCCGGCCGGCCGGCGCGGGGCACCGGATAGTAGCCCATTGTCCGGCCGCGTTGTGCTAGTTAGATGGCGAGGAGACCGCCGTGACCGACCGCGACCTGTGCTTCCTGCCCGCCACCACGCTCCAGCGCCTCTACCGGACCCGCGCGGTCTCACCGCTCGAGGTGATGCAGGCGGTGCTGGCCCGCATCGACGCGGTGAACCCGCGCGTGAACGCCTACGTCACGGTGGCCCGCGAGGCCGCGCTCGCCTCGGCCCGCAAGGCGACCGCCGCGCTCAAGCGGAAGGGAGCGGCGCTCGGGCCGCTCCACGGCGTGCCGGTCTCGATCAAGGACCTGACCCCCACCGAGGGCATCCGCACCACGTGGGGCTCGAAGATCTTCGAGCACCACGTGCCGGAGGAGGACGCGCTCTACGTGGCGCGGCTCAAGGCCGCGGGGGCCATCGTGGTGGGCAAGACCAACACGCCCGAGTTCGGGGCCGGCGGCAACACCTTCAACGCGGTCTTCGGCGCGACCCGCAACCCGTGGAACCCCGCGCTGACCTGCGGCGGATCGAGCGGCGGCGCCGCGGTGGCGCTGGCCACCGGCATGGGCCCGCTCGCCCAGGGCTCGGACCTGGGCGGCTCGCTCCGCACCCCGGCCGCCTTCTGCGGGGTCGTCGGCTTCCGGACCACTCCCGGCCTGATCCCGGTCTACCCCGCCGAGCTCGCGTGGGACTCGCTGAGCGTGACCGGACCGATGGCCCGCACGGTGGGTGACGTGGCCCTCATGCTGAGCGCGATGGCCGGGCCCGACGACCGCGCGCCCCTCTCCTACGACGTCGACCCGCGCCGCTTCACCGCCGCGGTGCAGCGGCCCGCGGTCAAGGGCTGGCGCGCGGCGTGGACGCCGGATCTCGGCGGCCTGATCCCGGTCGACGAGGAGGTCGCCGCGGTGGCCGAGCGGGCCACCCGCGTGTTCCGCTCGCTCGGGGTACGGGTCGAGCGCGGCTGCCCCGACTTCGGCTGTGTCAACGAGATCGTGCTGGCGAGCCGCGGGCTCAGCATGGTGGCGCGCCACGCCGACAAGCTCGCGCAGTGGGAGCCGGCCATGCAGAAGGGCCTGGTGTGGAACATCAAGCAGGGGCTCTCGCTCACCCCCGAGCAGATCGGCCGCGGCGAGGTGCAGCGCACCAACCTCTGGCAGCGGGTGCGTGAGTTCATGACCACCCGCGACCTGCTGCTGCTCCCCACCGTCGCGGTGCCGCCGTTCCCGGTCGAGCAGCCCTACCCCACCGAGATCAACGGCAAGCCGCTCGACAACTACACGCAGTGGTTCTTCCTGACCTACGGCATCACCGTGACCGGGCTGCCTGCGATCTCCGTCCCCTGCGGCTTCACCCGCAGCGGGCTGCCGGTGGGACTGCAGATCGTCGGCCGCCGGCGTCAGGAAGCCGCGGTGCTGCGGGCCGCCGCCGCCTTCGAGGCCGCCCGGCCCTGGGCCGCCGCGATCCCGCCGGTCGTGTCGGCGGGGTGAGCGCGGCGCCGGCTCACTGGATGCCGATGCCCACCGCGAAGAGGTTCATGATGAACGGCAGCTCGCGGTTGGCGGCCAGCGACTTGGCGAGCTTCGCCTCCTCGTAGCGCTCCTCGCGCCCCTGCGCGTCCCACGCCTGGGTGACCAGCTGCCGATCGCGCACGTCGATCTGCGCGCGGCGGCGCCCCTGCTCGTCGCGCAGGGTCAGCGTGCCGTTGTCGGGCCGCGTCTCGCCGATCGCGCTGATCTGCCCGTTGTCGTACCAGGCCCGGATCGGCCCGCGCGGTGTGCCGTCCACGAAGTGGAGCTCGAGCCGGCGGTTGCCGTTCGGGTACGAGCCCAGCATGGGCCCGTGGCGGATCGGGCCGCGGGGATCGGACCGCTCGCACCACTGGAGCCGGCCGGCCGGCGTCTCGGTGCTGCCGATCCGCGTGCCCTCGGGACACGTCATGGGTTGGGCCGCGACGGGGGCGGCGACCCCGAGCAGCAGGGCCAGCGACGAGGCCACGACGACGCGCGCGCGCACGGAGCTCCCGGTCAACGCGCCAGACGGCGCAGCGGCACCCCGGTGAGGCGGGTGAGGATCCACTGGCGCTTGAGCTGGGCGCCCAGGCGACGGTAGAAGCGGATGGCGGGCCGGTTCCAGTCGAGCACCGCCCACTCCATCCGGCCGCACCCGCGCCGGAGGGCGATGCGGGCGAGCGCGCGCAGCAGCGCCTTGCCCGCCCCCGCGCCGCGCTCCTCGGGCAGCACGAAGAGATCCTCCAGGTAGAGGCTCGGGCGCGCGAGGAAGGTGGAGTAGGTGAAGAAGTAGAGCGCGAAGCCGACCGGGCGGCCGCCGCGCCGGCAGATCAGGGTCTGGAAGTAGCGGCGCGGGCCGAAGCCGTGGGCGCGCACCCGCGCCGCGGTCGCCTCCATCTGGTGCGCGAGGCGCTCGTACTCGGCCAGGCCGCGGATGAGGGCCAGGATGGTCGGCACGTCGCGCGCGGTGCCCGCCCGGATGACCAGGGCGCCCCGCGCCATCAGGCGGCCGCCAGGTCGAGCAGCATCTCGGTGTGGCAGCGCACGCCTTCGCGCACGTTCTCGAGGGAGATCCGCTCGTCGTTGCCGTGGACGCGCCGCCATTCGCTCGGCTCCAGGATGAAGGGGCTGAAGCCGTAGCCGTGCAGCCCACAGTTGCGGAAGATCCAGTTGTCGGTGAAGCCGACCAG
Organism: Candidatus Methylomirabilota bacterium; assembly: GCA_035948165.1. Classification (GTDB taxonomy): domain Bacteria; phylum Methylomirabilota; class Methylomirabilia; order Rokubacteriales; family CSP1-6; genus CAMLFJ01. Next base: position 1,764 of record DASZJM010000022.1, on the reverse strand, counting down.
GATGTCGGGCGCCACCACCGCGCCCGGGGCGCGGCGCCGGAGCGTCTCGGCGAGCGCCTTGTAGAGCGGGGTGTCGGGCGGCGAGGCGTTGGGGATCTTGGGCGGCGGGTTGACGAGGCTCACCTCCACCGTCGGGTCGTCCACCACCGCGCACACCCAGGCCACGATCTCGTCCGGATCGTCGCCCCGCAGCATGCGGCAGTCGATGTCGGCGCTCGCCTCGGGCGGGATCACGTTGCGCTTCTCGCTGCCCCGCAGCATGGTGAGGGCGAAGGTGGTCCGCAGCATCGCGGCCTGGTGCCGGTCGGCGAGGAACGCGCGCCGGAAGGCCGGATCGCCGAGCGACCGATCGAGATCGCCGTAGCCGGCGCCCGCGTCGCCGGGCAGCACCGAGCCCAGCCGCTCGAAGTACTCCTGGATCTCGGGCAGCACCCGCGTCGGCCGCTCCGCCTCGAGCAGGCGGCCGAGCGCGCGGACCAGGCGGTTGGGCGCGGTGTCGGGCCACGGCATCGAGCCGTGGCCGGGCTCGCTGCGGGCGGTGAGCCGCAGGGGCAGGCCCGTCTTCTCCGAGGTCACGATGCTCGCGAAGGGCGCGCGGTGCCCGGCGGCCGGATAGATGCCGCCCAGCTCGGATAGCGCGTACTCGGCGCCGGCCAGCCACTCGCGCCGCCGGTCGGCCACCCACTGGGCCCCGAAGCGACTGCCCGCCTCCTCGTCCGCGGTGGCGAGCAGGATCAGGTCGCGCTTGAGCGGCACCCCCGCCCGCTTGATCGCGAGCATCCCGGCCAGATGGAGGATCCCGGTCGACTTCATGTCGAGCGCGCCGCGCCCGTAGAGGAAGCCGTCCTGGATCACCCCGCCGAAGGGGTCGACCGTCCAGTAGCGCCGGTCGGCGTAGACCACGTCGATGTGGTGATGGAGCACGATGCCGCCCTCGGAGCCGTCGCCGCGCAAGCGCGCCACCAGGTTGCCGCGCCCGGGCGCGGACTCCGCGATCTCGCTCGCGATGCCGTCCTGGCCCAGCACCTCCTCGAGGAAGCGGGCCCCGATCGTCTCCTGCCCGGGCGGGTTGGTGGTGTCGAGCATCAGGTATCGCCTGAGCAGCTCGACGGTCTCGCGGCCGAGGGCCTCCCAGTTCATGACGCGCGCGCCTCCTCCCAGAAGCGGCCGGGGTTGGGCCGCTTGGCGAGCCGCCGCTCCAGCATCGCCACCGCGCGGGGCTCGCACCCCCGCAGCGCGGCGGCGAGCAGGGTGTCGTGAAAGACCTCCCGCTGCGCGTGGCTGCCGCCCACCTCGACGATGCGCGCCTCCACCGGCTCCATGTGCGCGAGCGCGGCGGCGTACTCGCCGCGCGCGAAGGCGTGCAGGCCTTCCATGAGCGGCACCACCACCTGGCCCAGCGTGGGGTTCTTCGACTTGGTCGACCGCTGACGGAGCCGGTCGAGCTGGAGGGTGGCGCCGCTCCAGTCGCCCGCGGCGGCCAGCGCCATCCCCACGTGCAGGTCGTGGAAGAGCAGCAGCGGCATGTCGAGCCACCGCCGTGCCGCCTCCCCGAGCTGGACCCACCGCCGCGGGTCGGGCCGGCCGAAGAGATCGAGGCGCCACGCGAGCGCCACCGAGTCTTGGAGATCGGAGGCGATCGCGATCGGGATGCGGCCGAAGACGCTCTCGAAGAGCCGGCCGCCGCGCTCGTAGTCGCCCTCGGCCAGGTGCAGCAGGGCCAGGTGCCAGAGCAGGTGGTTGCGGAAGTAGCCCAGGTGGTCG
>DASZJM010000021.1:0-7779 GCA_035948165.1 Candidatus Methylomirabilota bacterium | reverse complement strand
CTGCCCCGCGCGGGCGGCGTCGAGCGCGCGGCCGAGCTGGGTGCGGTCGGCGAGCCCGTGGCGGTAGGCGACGCGCGCCGGGCGCGAGCGGTCGCGCCCCTCCGCCTGGCGGCCCTCCGCGATCAGCTCGCCCGCGATCTGGAGCGGCACCGTCTCCGGCGGGCGCTCGCGCCAGTCCTCCCGCACCCGCTCGATCCACGCCCGGTTGGCGGGCAGCGCCCAGTCGGTGTCCGGCTCGTTCACGAACGGCGCCGCCGGGGCGGCGAGCGGCTCCGCGGGCTCGATCGCCGCGCCGGCCGCCTCCGCCGAGCGGTCCTGGGTGCGCCGGGGCGCGTCCGACAGGCCGTCGATCAGGTCGAAGGCCTGGAGGAAGCGGTCGCGCTCCAGATCCCACTCGGGCGAGCCGGGCTCGAGGCCGAAGACGTGGCGGAGGAAGTTGTCCGGCGCGGTGTTCTCGTCGAGCCGTCGCACCAGGTAGGCGATCGCGCTGTGGAAGTCCTCGGCGCGCACCACCGGGGCGTAGAGCAGCAGGCCGCCCGCCCGCGCCTGCACCACGCGCGCCTGGTGGTTGGCCATGCCCTCGAGCATCTCGAACTCCACCCCGCGCTCGAGCCCCGCGTCCGCGCGCAGCAGCAGTCCGTAGGCCACGTCGAAGAGGTTGTGGCTCGCGATGCCGAGGTGTACCGCACGTGCGTGCTCGGGGCGGGCGCCGTACTCGACCATGCGCTTGAAGTTGGCGTCGACCTCGTCCTTCGCCGCGTACGGGGCCTGGGTCCAGCCGTGGAGATCCGCCTCGATGCGCTCCATCGCGAGGTTCGCGCCCTTGACGATGCGCAGCTTGATCGGCGCGCCGCCGCGCTCGACGCGCCCCATCGCCCAGGCCACCAGCCCCCGCTGCGCGCGGTGCGACTCCGGCAGGTAGGCCTGCAGCACGATCCCGGCCGGGAGCGTCCGGAACTCGTCCTCGTCCAGGACCTCGCGGAACGCGGTCACGGTGAGGTCGAGGTCGCGGTACTCCTCCATGTCGAGATTCACGAACTTGGGTGTGACCCGTCCGTCCGGATGGCGATAGTGATGGCGCTGCGCCTGGCGATAGAGGGTGCGGAGCCGATCCTTCACGGTCTCCACCGTGTGGCGGAAGGCGGTGAGCTCGATCTGGCTCGACACCGAGGAGACCTTCACCGAGATGTACTCGACGTCGTCGCGGGCCAGCAGCGCGAGATAGGCCTCGAGGCGGCGCGCCGCCTCCGCCTCGCCGAGGATCGCCTCGCCGAGCTGGTTCAGGTTGAGGCGGATGCCGTCGGCCCGGCGTTCGGCCAGATAGCGGCGCAGGTCCGCGTCCTCGCCGGGCAGGATCAGCGACTCGGTTTCGTGACGCAGACGCGCCACGATCGGCGGGACGACGAGGCTCGGCAGGTACTGCCCCATGAGCGCGCCCACCGTGAGGCCGATGCGCTCCCACCACTCCATGAAACGCGGCGCGCCATAGCGCTCGAGCAGGTAGTGGAGCTGATCCGCGATGCGCCCCGGCCGCCGGCTGCGGAACGCCTGGTCGGTCAGCGCGATGGTCAGTTCCTTGCCGCGCGGATCCTCCATCAGGCGCGCCAGGCGCTCGGCCCGCGTCCGCTCGTCGGGGGTCTGCCCGGCCCGCGCCTCACGCAGCAGCGCCTCCGCCAGATCGACCGCGCGGCGCGCCCGCTCCCGGCGATCCACCGTGGCGTCCATCGCCGCAGTCTACCCCACCCCTCTCCCCCGCTCCCGTCGGGGGAGAAGGCCCCCGCTCATGTAATTCCTACCCTACGGAACGTCACGCCAAAGACACCGACGCCGGCCCCCTGCGCGCTAACTCCCCGTCACGTATGGCCGGAACCATGGCACCCCCGATGCACCAACTGCACACCGACGCGACGAGGGCGTCCCCCGGTCAAGATCGATGAGCCTCCTATCGAACGTCAGCACCACCTCCGGACGGATCCTCGTCGTCGACGACGACGCGGGCGCGCGCGACCTGATCGTGTCGAGCCTGCGCGCGGACGGCCACGACGTGGACGCGAGCGGCAGCGGCATCGAGGCGCTGCGCATGCTGGGCCGCGAGTGGTACGACCTGATCGTGTCCAACCTCCGCATGCCGGAGCTGGACGGCCCGAGCCTCTACTCCGCGGTGAGCCGGCGCTGGCCCGCCCAGCCGCCGCCCATGCTCTTCCTGGCCGGGCTCGGCGGCACCTCCGACTACGACGGCTTCATCAAGGTGATTCGCGCGCACGTGCTGCCGAAGCCCTTCACGATCCGGGCGCTGCGCCGGGCGATCAAGGAGATGCTCTAGGAGGGATGCGATGAGACGAGAACTCGGTCCGTCGAAGCGGTGGCTGGTGGTCGTCGCGCTCGGCGCGGGCATCGCGGCCGGATGCGCGGCGCCGCTCTCCGGCGACATCCCCGCGTATCCCGCCGCGAGCCAGCTCGAGGTGGACACGCAGGCGTGCGAGCAGGCCGCGACCGGCCGCGCCGAGTTCGAGCGGCGCGCGGACTACATGGCGTGCATGATCTCGCGCGGCTATCGCACCTACGTCACGGTGGCCACCTACTGGACGCTGGCCGAGCTGAACGTGTCGGCCGCGGGCAAGGGCAAGCAAGCCCAGGCGCAGCAGGCACAGAGCCAGGTGCTCTCCGATCTGCAGACCTGCGCCACCGACGCGGGCGCGGTCGCCGGGGCGCGGCCGCTCGAGCTGGCCGAGGCAGTGGACTGGGTGAACGTGAAGGTGCTGCGCCGCGGCGAGCGGCTTCGCGACGGCGCGCTCGCGGGTCTCGTCTCCGAGTGCCTCGGCAAGCGCGGCTACTCGGCCCGCACCCCGAAGCGGATGGCCTCCGACTAGCCGTCCCGGACCCGGTAACCCGCACCGGGCACTCTCTTCCCACCGCGGGGATCGACGTCCAGCCATCGCCCGCTGCGCGGTCCGAATCCGCGCGTATCCCCACCGGCACACGCCTTGCTCCCTCCCGAGGGGCAAGGAGAATCACCGCATGAGCTGGAAAGCATCCCTCACGATAGCGGTAGCGATTCTGAGCCTCGCCGGCCTGACCCTCGCGGGCACCGCGCTGGCGCAGACGCCGGCGCCCGGCGCTCCGGCCCCCGGCGCGCCGACGCCGACCGTGCCGAGCCCCACCACGCCGACCATGCCGGGCGCGCCGACCCCGCGGATGCCCGGCACCACGACCCCCGGCGTGCCCGGCAGCGCCACCCCGGGCATGCCGGACCCGACACCGGGCGTTCAGTGCCCACCGGGCCAGGCGCGCCGGCCGGGCAGCTCGATGTGCATCCCGACCACGCCGGGTATGCCGGCCCCGGCGCCCACGAGGTAGCGCCTCTCACGGGGCAGAGCGGGCGTCGACGCGCAGCTAGCCGGCCAGGCGCCACTGCGCGATCGACGCCCGCGCGTCGCCGCGGTTCTTGTCCGGCGTGATCGTGAGCTCGAGCACGGTCACGCCGGAGAGCTCGACCCGGTAGTCCTCCGCCTCGCGGATCGTCTCGGGCGGGCCGAAATTCCACTGCTGGCGCACGATCTCGCGGAACGACCGGCCGCCGTCCGGCGACCACCGCAGCAGGAACTCCTGCGTCCGGATCGTGTCGGGCTCGATGAAGAGGAGCCAGATCCGGCCGACGCGCTGCGGCCGATCGAACACGAGCCGCACGGTCTGGTCCCCCGGCTGAGCGGCCCGCCATCCTCCCTCGTGGCCCGGGACCAGCGCCGACTCGATCGGATGGGCCGCGTCCTCGGAGGTGACCTCCACCTGGGCGAGCTCTTCCACGTCGAGCCACTCCGTCTCGACCGCGGTGTCCTCGACCGCCGCCGGCTTGATCACACGCTTGCGCATCGCTCTCCTCCTTCTCGTTGTCGTCGTCAGACCGACCGCGGGATCACCACGTCCGGCCCGAGCGTCGTCACCACTCCTTCGTTTCCACGCAGGACGATCTCGCCCCCGCTCACGCTCCCGTCCCGGTCCGCGCCGCTCGACACCACGATCTCCCCGCACAGGTGCCCCTCCGGGAAGGCCACCGGCAGCGTGCCGTCGCCCAGGTTCAGCGCGACCAGCATGCGCTCGCCCGGGGCTTCGCGCACGAACAGGAGCAGGTCCCCGCTCGCCACGATCGGGCGGTAGGCGCCGACCCGCAGCGCGGGCGAGCGGCGGCGGGCCGCGATCAGGCGGCGATAGAGGTCGAGCATCGAGCCCGGCTCGCGCCGCTCGCGCTCCACGTTGTCGCGCGCGTAGCCGGCCGCCACCGGCAGCCATGGCTCCACGGTGGAGAAACCGGCGTGCGGTGTCGCGTCCCACTGCATGGGGGTGCGGGCCCCGTCGCGGCCGCAGCCGATCCCGGGCACGTTGCGCTCGAACGGGTCGCGCACGCGATCGGGCGGGATGGGCACCTGCGGCATGCCGATCTCGTCGCCGTAGTAGACGGTGGGCGTGCCCCGGAGCGTGAGCAGCAGCATGGCCGCGATCCGCGCCTGCTCCGGGCCGACGCGCCCGACGATGCGCGGCCGGTCGTGGTTGCCCAGCACCCAGTTCGGCCAGCTCCCGGGCGGCAGCGCCGCCTCGTAGTCGTCGACGAGCCGGGCGATGTCCCGTGCCCGCCACGGCGCCTCGAGCAGCGCGAAGTTGAACGGGAGCTGGGCGCCGTCGAGGTCGCGCCCGTAGTAGGTCACCAGCCGGTCGAAGGGCAGGTAGATCTCGCCGATCAGGAGCCGGTCGGGAAACTCGTCGAGCACGCGCCGGAGCCCCGCGATGACCTCGTGCACCTCCGGCAGGTCGGTGGTGTGGATCGGCAGGACCGCGTGGTGCGGCGGCTGGCCCGGTCCGTACGCCGGGTTCGGCGGGTTGTCCCGGAACTGGTCGTCCTTGAGCAGGTGCCAGATCACGTCGACCCGGAAGCCGTCGACCCCACGGCGCAGCCAGAAGCGCATGACCTCGTGTATCGCCGCGCGGACTTCCGGATTGCGCCAGTTCAGGTCGGGCTGGGCGGCCAGGAACGCGTGGTAGTAGTACTGGCCGGTGCGCGGGTCCAGCTCCCACGCGCTGCCCCCGAAGGACGAGCGCCAGTTGTTGGGCGGCCCGCCGCCCGGCGCCGGGTCGCGCCAGAGGTACCAGTCGCGCCGCGCGCTCTGCCGGGAGGCGCGGCTCTCCTCGAACCACGGGTGGCGGTCGGAGGTATGGTTCGGCACCAGGTCGAGCAGCACCTTGAGGCCGGCGGCGTGGGCCTCGGCGAGCAGCGCGTCGAATTCGGCCAGCGTGCCGAAGAGCGGATCGATCCCGGTATAGTCGGAGATGTCGTAGCCGAAGTCGGCCATCGGCGACGGGAAGATCGGCGAGATCCAGATCGCGTCGACGCCCAGCTCGGAGAGGTAGGGCAGCCGCCGCCTCATGCCCGCCAGGTCGCCCACCCCGTCGCCGTCGGCGTCCTGGAACGAGCGCGGGTAGATCTGGTAGATCACCGCGGTCTGCCACCACGCCCACCGGTTCACGGCGGCGCGCTCACCCGCGCGGCGGCGTCTCGATGTCGCTGCGCTTGAGCAGGTAGTCGAGGCCTCCGACGCGGTACCAGCGGTAGCCGTAGCCCTCGAGCAGCAGCGTGTGCTTGCCGTCCTCCGCCGCCTGGCTGTGGTTCTCGCTGAGCAGGTTCACGAGCACGCGGCCCTCCTCGCCGGACAGCCCGGTGGCGAAGGCCACCTCGCGCGGAGTGTCCGAGAGGTTGTGGACGAACAACACCGAGTTGTTCCGCCAGTCGTAGCGCATCACGAGGACCGCGGGGTCCCGCACCGGCAGCACCTCGAACTCGCCCCAGCCGACCTCGGGCACCTCCTTGCGCATGCGCACGATGCGCTCGGTCCAGTTGAGCATCGAGTTCGGCTCGCGTCGCTGCACCGCCGCGTTGACGTGCGGGTAGCCGTACGGGCCCTCGCTGATCACCGGCACCACCGGCTTGTCCGCCTTGGTGAAGCCCCCGTGCGGCTCGGTCGACCACTGCATCGGGGTGCGCGCGCAGTTGCGCTCCGGCAGCGCGAGGTCGTCGCCCATGCCGATCTCGTCGCCGTACCGCAGCACCGGCGTGCCCGGCAGCGTGAACATGAGGCTGTAGGCCAGCTCGAGGCGCCGGCGGTCGCCGCCCAGCATCGGGGCGAGCCGGCGCCGGATGCCGCGCTCGTAGAGCTGCATGCTCGGGTCGGGCCCGAAGCACTTGAACACCTCCTGCCGCTGCGCCGGGGTGAGCCGGCCCAGGTCGAGCTCGTCGTGGTTGCGCAGGAAGAGGCCCCACTGCGCGGTCTCGGGCCGGTGGCGCGTCGCCCGGAGCGCCTGCGCGAGCGGGCGCGAGTCCGAGGCGGCCAGCGCGTAGAAGAGATGCTGGTTGACCTGGAAGTTGAACATCATGTGCATCCGGTCGCCGTCCTTGCCGAAGTACTCCATGTCGGTCTCGGGCAGGACGTTGGCCTCGGCCAGGATGATGGAGTCGCCCACCCGCCACTGCAGGAACGCGCGCAGGGAGCGCAGCATCTCGTACTGCTCGACTGGCTTGCGCACGTGCGGGCCCTTGGTCCCGATCACGAACGGGACCGCGTCCATGCGGAAGCCGGACACCCCGAGCTGGATCCAGAAGCCCATGATCTTGAGGATCTCGGCCTGCACGTGCGGGTTCGAGGTGTTCAGATCGGGCTGGAAGTCGTAGAAGCGGTGGAAGTACCAGGCCCGCGCTTCCCGGTCGTAGGTCCAGGTCGACTTCTGCACGCCCGGGAAGACCATGCCCTGGTTCGCGTTGGGCGGCTTCTTCTCCGACCACACGTACCAGTCGCGGTGACGCGACTGCGGATCGCGGCGCGCCTCCTGGAACCAGGGGTGCTGGTCCGAGGTGTGGTTGACGACCAGGTCGATGATCACCCGGATGCCGCGCTGCTTGGCTCCGTGGGTGAACTCGACGAAGTCGCCCAGGGTGCCGTGCGCCGGGTTGATGCCGTAGTAGTCGGAGACGTCGTAGCCGTCGTCGCGCCCGGGCGAGGTCTGGAACGGCATCAGCCAGATCGCGGTGATGCCGAGCCCGTGCAGGTAGTCCAGGCGGCGCATCAGCCCGCCGAAGTCCCCGATGCCGTCGCCGTTGGCGTCCATGAAGGTGCCGACGGAGAGGCAGTAGATGATCGCGTTCTTGTACCAGAGGTCGTTGATCGCCGGCGTCGAGCGACGCGCGGCGGGCTTGCGCACGGGCATGGAGACTGCCTCCCGCCGCGATAGCAAAGCAAGCGAGGTGCCGGACGGAACGCGCGGATTCCCGCGAGCTTGCGTCGCGCACCGGCGCGTTGGCGCCTCGGGCGGAAGGGATTACCCGGTCAGGCCGCCTCGGCCCATCGGTGGCCGCGAGCAGCGCGACGAGGGGCGACGCCGGTCGCGCCGCCCGGCTTTCTCGTCACTTCCGCCTCGCCATGCAGGCGCGCCACGCGGTGGCACGTCGGTTGCTGCCATCAACGGCCAGGACGCAAGGGGGGACGACCAATGACTGCGGTGTACACGCTCGAGCAGATCATGAATGCGCAGACCCGCCTCTCCGTGGAGGGCCGCGCGTTCTGCGAAGCGCTCTTGACCTACGGCGAGGTGCTGGCGGTCCGCCTCCCCTATCTACCGGAGGGGCTGCTGTGGTTGGTCTCGTCGCCGATGCAATCGCGCCTCATGCACGCGCACCGGCCCGACACGTGGGTGCTGACCCTGGCCGAGGCGCGCGATCTCCTCACCACGCTGGGCGAC